>NZ_JBHUBB010000012.1:41658-251240 GCF_042789485.1 Streptomyces sp. NPDC056835 | reverse complement strand
GGTGTGACCCCACCCGAGTGGGGTCACACCGTGCCGAGGGCGGAGGCTCTCGCTGGGCCAGGACCGCTTTACGGGAGAGGACACCGCCATGGCGGCTGTCGGCGTCCCGGAACATGGCGGTGTTGTCACGCGGTGGGGCGACCTCGTCGTGGATGGGGCACAAAGGAACTCGAAGGGAACTCACAGGTGACAGCTGGTGACGAACGAGCCGTACGCGCAGCGGAGTTGACGCCGTTCACCGAGTTACCGGACTGTTGAGTCACTGAGTCCGCCGAGTCCCATCCGACACTTCACGGAGGCCCGGAACCATGTCCCAGAACCACCCCCGCCTGTCCCGACGCACGGTTCTCGCCGGCGCCGCCGCCGCGCTCGCCGTGGCGGCCGACGCCGGCACGGCGAGCGCCGCTTCCGGCGCCCCGACTCGCGCGTACCCGACCGAGTTCCCGCTTCCCGACGGTTTTCTCCCCGAGGGGATCAGCATCGGCGGAGAGCCGTACGCCTACATGGGCTCGCGCGCCAACGGTGCCGTCTACCGCACCGATCTGCGCACCGGCAAGGGCGGATTCATCTACGCGGGGGCCACCGGCACCGCGGCCATCGGGCTCAAACTGGACCATGACGGCCTGCTCTACATCGCCGGAGGCGGCGGCGGATCCGCGCGGGTCGTCGACTCCCGAACCGGCGAGCTCGTGACCACGTACCAACTTACCGACGAGACCGGCCACTTCATCAACGACGTCATCCTGCTCGGCGGTCGCGCCTGGTTCACCGACTCGCGCGACAGCGTGCTCCACGGCGTACCGCGCGGTCGCGCAGGAGAGATCCTCAGGCTGCCGCTCAGCGGCGACTGGGTGCAGATACCCGATGTGAACAACGCCAACGGCATCGTGGGCACCCCCGACGGCCGAGGGCTGATCGTCGTCAGCAGCACGTCCGGCACGCTCTACCACGTGGACCTCAGGACCGGTCGCGCCACCGAGATCGCGCTGAGCGGCGCGGACAACGTCTCCAACGGCGACGGCCTCGTCCGCATCGGTCGCACGCTGTACGTCGTGCAGAACCGGCTGAACCTCATCAGCGTGTTCGATCTCGACGCCAAGGTCCGCACCGCCACCCTGCGCCGTACGATCACCGACCCCCGCTTCGACGTCCCCACCACCGCCGCACGCTGGGGCAATCGCCTCTACCTCGTCAACGCTCGCTTCACCAGCCCCCAGACGCCCGACACGACGTTCAACGGTGTCGCCGTGTCCCTCTGACGCGGGGGCGCCCGGGCAGGTTCATCGACCCCGCCGGCCGGGCGTCAGGAGCGGCCGCGACGCATGCGGTTCAGGCGGTTCAGGCCCGCCCGGCCACGGGGGGCCTCGCCGGCGCGTACCGGTGGGGCGGGCGGCCGCTCCGTCCGTCCGCCCGCCTGGTGGGACAGCCGCTCGGCGAGGGAGACGATCGTGGGGTGCTCGTACTCTCGCTGGTGTGGGGACCGTGGGCGGGAGGCGAGGGGATGGCCGCCCGCACCGGCCGGACGGATGACGGCGTGGTCCGAGCCGTCACCGCGGCCGAGGGCCTGGCGCTGTTCGACGCCGCCCTCGCGGCGGGCGAGCCCGTCCTCGCGCCGCTGCCGCTGGACCCGGCGGCCTCCCGCGCCCGACGGCCCCTCCCGCCGCCCCTGCGGGACCTGTCCGGTCCGTCCGGCCCTCCGCTGGGCGCGGCCGGGGAACCCGGTGACGGCGGAGGACCCGGTGATGGCGGGGGACCCGCTTCCGGTACCGGCCGGGTGCCGGACGAGACGCCGGGCGCGTGGCGCGAACGGCTGGCGCGGCTACCCGTCGCCGACCACGGCCCCGCTCTGCTCGCACTGGTCCGCGAGGCGGTCGCCCACGTGCTCGGGCACACCGGCGCGACCGCAGTCACGGCCGACCGCGCCCTCAGCGAACTCGGCCTCGACTCCCTGGCCGCCGTTCAGCTGCGCAACCGGCTGAGCCTGCTCACCGGTCTGGAGCTGCCCCCCACGCTCACCTTCGACCTGCCCACCTGCGAGCAGCTGACGAAGCATCTGCTCGCCGGGCTGTCCGAGGCGCCGCCCGACCGGGAGGCGGTCGCCGCCGGGTTGGCGCGTCCCGCGAAGGCCCGGTCACTCCAGACCCTCGCCTCCCTCTACCGCCGCGTGTGTGCGACGGGTGACGTCGTCTCGGCGATGCACCTGCTCGTGACCGCCTCCTTGGCGGTCCCCGGCTTCGGCCCCGAGGATTCCGCCGCGCACGCCCTGGACCCGCTCCACCTGGCCAAGGGTGAGGCCGGCCGGCCGCCGCTGGTGTGCTTCCCCGGCTTCTCCCCGGCCCTCGGCAGACCCTGGTACGCCACGCTCGCCAGCCACTTCGAGGAGGACCGGGACGTGTGGGAGATGCGGCACCCGGGGGTCACCTCGGGCGACGCGCTGCCGCGCGACTGGCGGACACTGGTGGACCTGCACACGGCCACCCTGCGCGAGCGGCTGGGCGGGCGCCGCCCCGTCCTGCTGGGGTGGTCGATGGGCGGGTGCCCGGCCCACGCGGTCGCCGCGCGGCTCGCGGCCACCGGCACTCCGCCCGCCGGCCTGATCCTCCTCGACACCTACCATGTGACCCCCGAACGGGAAGCCGAGCCGTGGCTGCTCGCCATGCCCGCCCGCGCGGCTCTGACCATGGGAGCGGAGTTCGACACGGCGGTGGACGACATGGCCCTGGCCGCGTTCGGCGGCTACACCCGGATGCTCCGGGGTTGGCACCCCGAACCCCCGGACGTGCCCGTCCTGCTGGTCCGCGCCACCGACCGGCCGCCGGAGGCGGACACCCACGGCGACACCCCCGCCGGGCACGAGGGGCAGGCCTCCTGGCCCGGTCCGTGCGACACCATGGAGGTCCCGGGTGATCACTGGACGATAGTGGAGGAACACGCCGTCACCACGGCCCGGGCGGTCCGCGCCTGGGCCGACGGGCTCGCGGGGCGCACCGGCTGAGCCACGGCCACCCGGCACGGGCAGGCCGGACCCGCCCACCTGCGAAATGCGCTCGCGCGGTGCCGCGAGACCGCGGCCCCCGGGGTCAGCCCGTCATGCCCGACGAGGTGTAGCCGTCGATGAACCGGCGCTGTAGCAGGAGGAAGGCGATCAGGACCGGGATGACCATGATCAGGCCGCCGGCGCTGACGAGTGTGTAGTCCTGGGTGTAACCGGACTTGAAGGAGAAGAACGCGGTGGAGACGGGCATCTTGTCGCTGCTCTGGATGAAGGTCACCGCGAGCAGGAACTCGTTGTAGGCCCCGAGGCCGGCGACGAGTGCGGCCGTCAGGATGCCCGGCCAGGCCATGGGCAGGACCACGCGGGTGAACACCCGCCATTCGCCTGCCCCGTCGAGACGGGCCGCCTCCTCGTACTCCTTCGGCAAGCCGACCATGAAGGAGCGGATGAGCAGGGTGGCGAAGGGGCTGAAGATCGCCCAGTAGATGATGACCAGGCCGAAGAGGCTGTCGTAGAGACCGAGGTTGGTCCACATGTAGAACAGCGGGACCAGGAAGAGCTGGATGGGCAGGGCTGTGGTGACCAGCAGGTAGTAGATGATGCCGTTGCTGCCGGGCACGCGCAGCCGGCTCAGGGCGTAGGCCGCGCAGCTGGAGATCACGCACACGCCGAGCGCGGTGGCGATGACCACGATGGCGCTGTTGCGCAGGCCGACGCCCATGTTGGCCTGCTGCCAGGCGTCGACGAGGTTGTGCCACCGCGGGTGGGTGGGCAGGCCGAGCGGGTTGTCGGCGAGGCCGGAGCGGGTCTTCAGCGCGTTGAACGCGAACAGCAGCATCGGGCCGACGGCGAAGAGCGCGAGCAGCAGCAGGACGGCGTAGGTCGCATACCGTCCGAACGAGAGTTTCCTCAACGGAGTCCGTTGGGTCGGCGAGGTGTTCACGGTACTCAAATGTCCCACCCCCGGCGGCGCAGGTAGAGGAAGCCGGAGACCGCGATCACGCTGATCAGGGCCATGATGACGCCCATGGACGCGGCATAGCCGGCTTCTTGGTTGGCGAAGGCGCTGCGGTACAGCAGGGTGCCGAGTACGTCGGTGGAGCCTGCCGGGCCGCCCTGGGTGAGGATGTAGATGTAGTCGAAGATCAGGAACGACCAGATCACGGTCATCAGGCCCAGGAACATCAGGGTCGGCCGGATCCCGGGCAGGGTGATGTGCCAGAACTCCTGCCACATGTTCGCGCCGTCGATACGTGCCGCCTCGTACTGTGAGGGGTTCACCGCCTGCATCGAGGCGAGGAAGATCACGACGAGGAAGCCCCACCACTGCCAGGTGTTGATGAACGCGACCGTGCCCAGCGCCAGGTGCGGGTCACCGAGGAAGTTGACGTCCTTCAGGAATGGCAGGCCCAGGTTGGCGAGGCCCTGGCCGATGCCCTGGTCGGGGCTGAGCAGGCTTTGCCAGATCGAGCCGGAGACGACGGTGGCGACGACGTACGGGATGAAGTAGGCGACGCGGAAGAGCATCTGGAAGCGCTTGACCCGGGAGAGGAGGAACGCTCCGAACAGTCCCATCGCCATGGGCACCGTGAGGAAGAACGCCGTCCACAGGACGTTGTGCCACAGGGCGTTACGGAACTCCGCGTCGCCGAAGAGGCGTTGGTAGTTGTCCAGGCCGACGAAATTGGCCGAGCCGAGCCCGGTCCAGTCGGTGAAGGAGTACCCGATCGACAGAGCGCCGGGCACGGCGATGACGAGGGCGTTGACCACCAGCAGCGGTGCCATGAACGCGAAGCCGATGCCGGCGCGGCGCAGTTTGCCGCGCCGGGCCGTACGGGCGGGCCTGCTGGGCGGGGCCTTGGGCCGGTCGACGTGCAGGACGGCCACGGAGTCACGCTCCCTTCGGAGCGGGCACGGGTGGCCGCTTGCCGGCCTTGAGCTCCTGCTGGAACAGCTTGTCCAGGCCCGCGCAGTAGTCCTTCGGGCTGAGGTCGCCGGTGATCACCTTCTCCATCTGTTCGTAGAGGTAGGTGTCCGACTTGGGCGGCCAGAAGGTCCAGGTGGTGTAGCCGATGTCTTTGGCCGCGTTGAGCTGGAGGTAATGGCGCTTGACCCGGGGATCGATGTCCTTGGGGAAATCCGCTTCGGTCACCTTGACGGGGGCCGGGGCCACGCCGGTCGCGGACAGCCACTCAAGTTGGCGCCGCCCGTCGGAGACCAAGTAGTCAAGCACGTCTACCGCCTGCTCGGGGTGCTCGCAGTCCTTGTTGACGGAGTAGGCGGTGCCGATCGACAGCGGCTGTACTCCCGCGGGCACGCTGCTGTTCATGGACGGCAGCGGTGCCCAGTCCCAGGTCGCGTCGTTGCCGGCTGCCTTGCCGAAGTACGGGGCGATCTCACTGAACGTCCAGGACCCGTTGAAGAACAGGGCCACATCTCCGCTCGCCATCTGCTCGTAGACGGCCGTGAACTTGTTGGTGAAGTACTTGTCCGGGCCGCCCCCGAACCACCCCTTGTCGAACCAGCCCTTGAGCACGGCGATCGCTTCCACGAAGACAGGGTCGGTCCACCTGCGCTTCCCGGTCAGTGCCTCGTACAGGGCCTCGGGACCCGCGAAGGTGTTCCAGATCCAGGTCACATGCCACTCGGTCGCGGCCTTGAACTCCGCGTTGCCCGCGCCGACCGGCACCATGCCCTTCGCCGTCGCGTCCTTGCAGAGATCCTCGAACTCGGCCCGGTTCGTCGGCGGCTTCCAGCCGTGCTTCTTGAGCGTGGCGGGGTTGTAGAAGACGGCCATGGTCTCGTAACCGGACGGCAGCGAATAGAGCTTGCCGTCGGCACGGCCGGCGTCCAGTGCCCACGAAAGCAGATTGTTCTGCCAGCCGAGCTTGTCCACGTAGGGGTCCAGCGCCAGCAGATTGCCGTTGCTGACATAGGGCAAGGTCTGCGCCGGGCCCGCGGTGCCGACGATGTCGGGGCCGCGGCCCGAGGCGATGGCGGTCTGGGTGAGCCGGCCGATCGTGTCGATCTGCTTCACCGACATCTGCACCTTGCGCGCGTTCGCACCGGTGGCGGTCTTGTTGTAGGCGTCGACGAAGTTCTGCTGGAAGTACTTCTCGATGTCCTTGCTGGCGAAGGCTCCCCAGTACGTGATCTGGTTGCCACTCGCACCGCTTCCTGAGCCGCAGGCGGACAGGGCCGTGGCGCCCAGCGCCGCGGTGCCGGTCAGTTGCAGGAATCGGCGGCGTGAAAGGGATGCGGTCATGGGGTGGTCTCCGAGTTCTGAGGTGCCCGGTGTCGGTGACGGTGACAAGGGAGGGGCGGGTGGTGCGACGTCACTTGCTCATCACCAGCCGTACGGTCCGCTCGGCGAGGTCCGAGATACGGGAGCCGTCGAAGCCTCGGATGGCGCTGCGGGCGGTGTCGTTGAGGGGCTTGGTCCAGTGGGCCGGCAGCCGCTCGGCGCCGCTGATGATCCCGGCGACGCTGCCGACGGTGGCGCCGTTGGAGTCGGTGTCCCAGCCGCCCTGCACCGTGAGCCCGATGCTGGCGGTGAAGTCGCCGTCGCCCCACAGGAGTCCGGCCACGACGAGCGCGGCGTTGTTGACCGTGTGGACCCAGGAGTAGTGGCCATAGCGGTCCTCGACAGCCGCGCGGGCCTGCTCCCAGGTGTCCCCGGCCGCGTGCCGGTCGAGGACGAACCGGATGGCCTCGGCCAGCCTGCTGCGGGGAGGGACGCAGGTCAGGGAGGTCTCGACGGCCTCGCGTGCGGTGCCGGTGAACGCGGCGGCCACGAGTGCCGCGGCCCACATCTCCCCGTAGACGCCGTTGGCAGTGTGGGACAACTCCGCGTCACGGTAGGCGAGTTCAGCGGCAGCGCGCGGATCGCCGGGGTGGACGTAGCCGAAGATGTCCGCGCGTATCTGGGCCCCGATCCACTCGCGGTAGGGGTTGTCGATCTTCCCGGCGCGGGAGGGTTCGTGCCCGATGACCAGGTTGCGGTAGGTGGAGCGCTCGGCGGTGAAGGTCTGGGTGTACGGGAGCCGGTCCAGCCATTCGGCGGCCACGTCCTCACGGGTGTAGCCGAACCCGTACTCCTCAAGGATGTGCAAGCCCAGGATCGTGTAGTCGATGTCGTCGTCGCGCGCGCTCTCCGAGATCCGGCCGCGGGTGGTGTACGGCCAGAACTCGCGCAGCCTGAATCCCTCGGGCATGGGGTCCAGGACGGGTATGTAGTCGCGCAGGGGGTAGGCGTCGGCCAGCTCCAGGTACGTGCGCAGGTGACCGGCGGTCCAGTGGTCGCCGTGCTCGACCGGCTTGCCGAGATTGCATCCCGCGCAGCGGCCGAGCCAGGCGCCCAGCATCCGGTCCCGGAGTTCCGGCTCGCCGATCGTTGTCACGGCGGGTGCCTCGGGCAGGGTCGCGAGAATGGCATCGAGGCCATCCGGCTCGTCGTAGGTCCAACTCGCCTTGCGGGCCGTGGTGGTGAGCTCGTCCAGGAGCCTGCGGGCCGCGGTGACGTCGTCACCGGCCGCCGCCTCGTGCCCGGCCGCGGCGAGTTCGCCCAGCTCGTATCCGCTCTCCTGGCGCTGCGCGAGTTCCCAGCGCAGCAGTTCACGAGGATCGTGGGGCTCGTGGTTGTTCATCGTTCACTGCTCCTGTCGTTCACGTGCAAAGGATTTATGGGGGAGGTCAGGCCGACTCGCGGCGCACAAGGGAGTTGGCGATGACGAGTTCCCGGGAGGGGGCCGTCTCCTCGGTGTTCAACTGGCGCAGGAGGGCTTCACCGCACGAGCGGCCCACCTCGCGCGCCGGGTTCACCACGGTGGTGAGCGCCGGGGTGATCAGGGACGCGGCGTCGATGTCGTCGTAGCCGGTGATGGCGAGCTCGGCGGGCACGTGCAGACCGCGCTTGCGTGCGGCATCCAGGACACCGATGGCGATGAGGTCATTCGCGCAGGCGATGGCATCCGGCCTGTCCTCCCGGTCCAGAAGGATCTCGGCCGCCTCCCGCCCCGCGTCCCGGGTGAAGTCGCCCCGGACGACGAGGTTTTCGTCGACCACCTGGTCGGCCTCGGCCAAGGCCCGGCGAAAGCCCGCCTCACGCACATCGCTGGGGCCGGTGTGCCGGGTTCCGCCGATGTACGCCACCCGGCGCCGTCCCAGGTCGCACAGGTAGCGGACCGCCTGGGCCATGCCTCCCTCGTCGTCGCTGCGGACCAGGTCGCCGAGGTCCGCGTCGAAGGGGCCGCCACCCAGGCGGACCACCGGCATGATCTTCCGATGCTCCAGCAGGTCCTTCCTGGAGAGCTGGAAGGGAGCGATGACCACACCGTCGACACTCCGCGTCGCCATGTCCCGCAGGAAAGCGGTCTCCTGCTCGCGGGTTCCGTCGGTGTTGCAGACCACCGTGCGGTACCCGGCCGGCACCAGCACGTCGTCCAGGCCGCGCAGCATCATCGGATAGAAGGGGTTGGTCAGGTCCGGGACGATCAGCCCGACGGTCATCGTCCGCCGGGTACGCAGTCCCTGTGCGAGGGCGTTGGGCTGGTAGCCGAGCTCCTCGATGACCCCGAGCACGCGGGCCTTGGTCTTCTCCGAGACCGGCCGACGCCCCGACAGCACGTGGGAAACCGTGGTGACGGATACCCCGGCCCGCGCGGCGACCTCTGTCATGCCGACCTGCGTCACTCTCGACCTCCGTGCAAAACGTTTGGCATGGTGTGGCCGTCACGTTCGTCCCACCCTTGCTGTGTTGTCAAGAGGTGAACCACGTATTAATTGGCGATTTCCGGACGAGCTCCTGATGTGTGCGATGACTCTTGACGAGGTCCGAGGTATCAGCTTGAGTTGGCGCGCAAATCGTCTTGCATCCACGAAGCCGGTGTCATCGACGTAGTCGATGTGGTTGCCGGTGATGGTGCAGCTGCTGGTGCAGGCGCTCCGGCGGTTACCGCGCACCCGCCATCGCGAGTGACGGGTCCCTTCGGTGCTTCGGTGCGGTACGTAAGCGGTGCGGGCCGTGCGAGACCGCCCCATGCCCGCTCCGTCGTGTGCGGCGGGACGGATCGTGGGTGCCCGGCACCTAGGGATACGGCGGCCTGGTTCCGGCTCCACCGCGCGGCGAACCTGGTGGTCAGGCGGCCGCCGTAGCCGTCGAAACACTCGCCTCGGACCCGTACCGGCGTTCACTCCCGCAGCGGGCACACCGATGAGGCGACTCCACTGAGGAGCACGCGATGAGCATCACCCGCACCATGAGCTGGAACCCCGGGGCCCTCGACGAGATCCTTTCGAACGACGAGGGGCGTCCCGTCCTGTTCACCAACGCCCGCATCCTGACGATGGACCCGCTGATCGGGACCATGACCGGCGCCGACCTCCTGTTCGTCGGCTCCCTGCTGGTGGGGGTCGGCCCCGCCATCGTCACCGCGGCAGGGGACGACAACGCCATCGTCGTCGACTGCACCGGCCTGACCATCGCCCCCGCCGTCGTGGACGCTGTGGCGCTGGCCGGTGGCCGTGGCCACCGCTCGGAGTACGTCGCGACGCTGACCCCGGGCAACACATCCGACTTCCTGGTGGTTCCCGACGAACTCGCCACCGACGTGCCAGGCGCGGTGACCACCCTCGTGACCCGGCCGGAGCGGGTCCACGCACTCGTCGCGGCCGGCCGGCCGGTCCTGTGGGCCGGCGCCGATGTCCCCGGGCGGGTCACCGCCCCCGCGACGGGCATCCCGGCCGCCGCGGACCTGACCGGCAGCCCGCGCGTCGGCGTCTGGATCGACAAGAACGACTTCCTGCACCAGGAGCTCACCGCCGACGGCCGCTATGACGAGACCCGGGGCGGCCGTCCGCACGCCTACCAGGGCCGGTACTGGATCGACGGCGACCGCGTCGACTACCTGGACGACCTCGGCTTCTGGGCCTACGGAGAGTTCCAGGGCGACGAACTCCACCACGCGGGCTACGTCATGAAGCTCGGCTGACCTTCCCTCCGGTCGGCGCGCTCACCGTCCCGATGCCGACGCCCCGGCCGCACGGCCCACTCCGGCTCGCGGCCCCTCCTCCCGGCCCTCCCCGCCGTACTGAAAGAAGCCCCCTCATGAACGTCAACGACACCACCAGCGCCGCCGTGCTCGAAGAGCTCCGGCGCCGTCCCGCCGCCCGTCGGCGCATCCTGTTCACCGGCGCGACCATCGTCACCATGGACCCCGGCCTCGGCGTCATCGACGGCGGCGACCTCCTCGTCGAGGGCGACACGATCACCGCCGTCGGCCGCGACCTCGGCGCGGGCGATGTCGTGGCCGTCGACGCCACCGGCACGATCCTCACCCCCGGCTTCGTCGACACCCACCGGCACGCCTGGGAGGCCCAGCTGCGCCGGATCATGCCGGACGTCGATGACCTCGGCGGCTATGTCATGGCCACCCTGGCCGGCTACGCCACGGTCTACCGGCCCCAGGACATGTACATCGGCACCCGGCTGGCCGCCCTGACCGCGATCGACAGCGGCATCACGACCATGCTCGACTTCTCCCACAACTCCCGCACCCGCGAGCACTCCGACGCCGCGATCGAGGCCCTTGCCGACACCGGCATCCGAGGCGTGCACGCCTCCATGGGCCCGCACTTCGGCGCGTGGGACCGGCAGTGGCCCGGCGACCTGACCCGCCTCAAGGACCGGTACTTCAGCAGCGAGGACCAGTTGCTCACGCTGCGCCTGGCTACCCTGGCCACCGCCGAGATCGCCGGACCGACGCTCGCCTACGGCCACGAACTCGCGCGTGTCGCGGAGGAGTTGGGCATCGGTGTGAGCGTGGACGCCGTCTTCGGCACGTCCTCCTCCGAGGCGGTCCTGCGCTGGGCCGAGGACGGCGTCCTCAGCCCCGACGTCACCCTCATCCACTCCACCGGGCTGACCTCCGAGGCATGGCAGGCGATGGGAGAGAGCGGCACCACCGTGGCCCTCGCCCCCACGTCCGACGCGCAGATCGGCCTGGAGACCGCGATCCCCGCCGTCGACGAGGCACTGTCCGTCGGAATCCGCCCCGGACTGAGCATCGACGTCGAAGTCGCCCTGGCCAGCGACATGTTCACACAGATGCGGGCCCTGCACGCCATCCAGCGGATGCGCGCGGTCAACGCCGCCTACGGCACCGACCGGCAGCCCTCCCGCATCACCACCCACGACGTCCTCGACTTCGCCACCCTCCAGGGCGCCCGCACCAACGGCCTGGCCGGCGTCACCGGCTCACTCACCCCGGGCAAGAAGGCCGACCTGCTGGTCATCCAGGCCGAGGACCTCAACAACATGCCGCTCAACGACCCGATCGGCACCATCGTGCTGGGCTCCGACGCCCGCAACATCAGCGCCGTCCTCATCAACGGCGAGCCCCGCAAGTGGGACGGACGGGTCCTCGACGTCGATCTGGCCGCCCTGCGCGGCGAGGTGCACGCCTCGCGCGAGTACGTGCTGAACACCCCGGCTGCCTGAGACAGGGCCCAGGTGTTCAGTTCACGGAGGTCGGTGACAGTGATCACGGTCGGGTGATCTTGAATGAGTGAGAACTCCGAACGCTGGTCCCCGAACAAGTCCTTACCAACAGCCGGGCTCGCCGCAGGTCTCCAAGCCCGTCGGGCATACCAGGACGACCTGGCACGCGACGCGGTGCCCCCGCTGCCGGCTTGGGCGGGCGAGGCCTCGACCTCATCACCGACCTGCCCTCGACGGCCGACAGCTTGCCGTCCGACTCCGTCAACACGTCATGGCGGGGGAGAACAGCGTGCGGCTGTTCTCCCCCGCCATGACGGGACGGATTTCAGATGGCCTGGGCGGTGGGCATGACGGTGATCTCGGTGAGGTTGACGTGACGCGGGACGGCGGCCATGAAGGCGACGGTTTCCGCGATGTCGGCGGACCGCAGGCAGTCGATGTCGCGGATGAGGTCGGCCATCAGCTTGGAGGCGTCGGGATCGGTGACGTGGTCGGGGAGCTCGGTGTCGACCATGCCGGGTTCGATGGTGGCCACGCGGACCATCCTGGGACCGAGTTCGACGCGGAGCAGCCGGGTGAGGTGGCTGACGTACGCCTTGGTGCCGGAGTAGACGGAGAACTTCGCCAGGACGCGGGTGGCCGCGACGGACGAGGTGTTGATCAGGTCGGCGGGCTTCCCCTGGGCGGCGGCGTCCGTCAGGTGGCGTCGTCGTGGGCGGTGGCGGCGGACTTCTCGCGCCACGGGGCGAGGTCGTCCCGCATCTGCTGGTACTTGACGTCGAGCCGCTCAAGGGTGTCGCGCCCGAGGTAGAGGTGCGTGGGCAGCTTCTCGGCAGAGGCGACTTCGACGATGAGGGCGGCGCCCTTGACGGGGTTGCCGAGCTGGGCGTGATTGGCCCGGTCGATCCAGTCCAGCGTCACGTGGGCGGGGGTGTCGTCGTAATCGGCGATGCGGTTCGCGGCGACCGACAGGGAGCTGGCGTCGAGGAAGTCGGTGCGGAAGACGCCTGGCTCGACGACCATCGACTGGATCCCGAACGGTGCCATCTCGGCGGAGAGCGCCTCGCTGATGCCGGCGACGGCGAACTTCGACGCGCAGTACAGGCTGACGCCGGGCTCGCCCTCGAAGCCCGAGCGGGAGCCGATGTGCACCAGCCTGCCCGAGCCCTGCTCGCGCATGACGGGCAGAACAGCTCGGGTGACGTTGATCAGGCCGAAGACGTTGAGGTCGAACAGTGACCGGGCCTCCGCGTCGGTGATCTCCTCCAGCGCGCCGAGCAGGCCGCGGCCGGCGTTGTTCACCAGGACGTCGATGCCGCCGAACCGGTTCACGGCGGCCTCGACCGCCTGCGGGATGCTGTCCTTGTCCGTGACGTCCAGGGCGACCGCGCAGACCTGGTCGGAGTCCTTCAGGTCGGCCGGCACCCGTTCCGGGTTTCGCACGGCGACCACGACATCGTTACCGCCTGCCAGTGCGGCGCGGGCGATTTCAGCACCGATTCCGCGCGAAGCGCCGGTGACAAACCACGTAGCCATAGGGAAAACCTCTTTCGTCGCTTCCCCTTGTCGGGGATTTCCTGTTGACGAATTCAAGTGTGCCGGTCGGCTACAGCGCGATGAAGGCTGCGCTTTTCCTGGGAGTGTCACACCCAGGAAGGCGAGGCGTATGTCGGGGAGGAGCACCGAAGGCCGCACAGTGGCTCCAGCAGGCCCAGGACCATCATTCGCGGCAGCATTCGGGCCCTCCATTCATGGGCTGCGCCCGGCACCCTTGTCGGAGTCCGTCGACAGGTGCGTATTCCGGATGATTTCCGGGCCGGAATTCCGGGTGCCGTCGAGAGGAATACGCCGTAATCGGCCGGGGCGTCGCATGCCAGTCCCGCCGGGGCACATACGCGTCCGCCGGAGACGGTTTTCCGGCGGTCCCCTGGTTCAGGCGCCGTGTGCGGGATTCCGCTGGTGAGGTACGTCGGGTGCGCCGATGGATCCCAGCAGGGCCAGGCCGTCGGCGGAGGGGGAGCTCGGCTCGGCCTGAAGGATGATGAGCTGCTGTCCCGGGGCGCTGCGGATGTTCAGGGCCTCGTGGCGCAACTCCAGGTCTCCCACGAGGGAGTGGTGCACCCGCTTGACGTCATAAGGCGGGACCCGGGAGTACTCCCGTGCCCACAGGGCGCGGAACTCGCCGCTGCGCACCGACAGTTCGCCGACGAGCTCCAGGATGCGGGGATCCTCGGGGGTGCGTGCGGCGGTCCGCTGAAGGTCGGCGACAGCATGATGCCTGGCCCGCTCCGCGTGCCGGTAGAAGGTCTTCGCCGCAGGGTCCAGGAAGAGCATGCGCAGCACGTTGTCGGGCTGCGCGAAGTCACGGTAGAGAGCGTCGGCCAATGAGTTGGTGGCCAGCAGGTCCTGGGCATGACCGATGATGAAGGCCGGCGTCGTGGTCCAGCTTTCGATCAGTCGCCGCAGATGTGGGCGGACACGCTCGACCCGGACCGGGGACTTCGTGCGGCGGGCTGTCGGCCGGGCCAGCCGGAAGAGTTCCCGCTTGTCCTCATCCCCGAGTCGCAGTGCGCGGGCCATGGCCTCCAGCACCCGGGGTGAGGGGCTGAGTTCACGGCCCTGCTCAAGCCGGCTGTAGTAGCTCAGGCTGACACCTGCGAGCGCCGCGACCTCGTCACGCCGCAGGCCGGCCACCTTTCGGCGGCCGACGTTGGACAGTCCTGCCGCGGCAGGGCTGAGACGTTCTCTGCGGGAGCGTAGAAACTGGCCCAGCCCTCCAACCGAGTCAGGGTGTGTGTCGTTGTCCATATGGCCAAGGCTAGGCGGAGAACGACGGATAGGGCTCTTCCGACAGTGGGTGCGTTACACCCAGGAATACGGGTCCCGGGGGGGCGAAAGCACGTGACGGACTACGGGAAGTCTTTACGGGCGCCTCGTGAGCGCGACCGTTCGAATCGCCGGTGCCCCTCGGCAGGTCCCGGCCGCAGCCCAGCTTCCGCAGCGAGTCGCGGGGGCTGGCAAAGAGCATTGAGCAAGGTGGAGAGTTACCCTGTGTGAAGGGCATGCCACGTGGTGCCACAGTATGCGACCGACACTTCCCGTTGCCGGAAAACCATCTAGTCTTGCGGCATGAGCAACGGGACCCCTTTGGGTGATTTCCTCCGAGCCCGCAGAGAAGCCTTGAAGCCACACGACGTCGGTCTGCCCGAACACGGGAGACGCCGGGTGCCGGGACTGCGCAGAGAGGAAGTCGCGCTGCTCGCCGGAGTCAGCTCCGACTACTACATCAGGCTGGAACAGGGGCGCGAGAACAGCCCGTCTCCGCAGGTCCTCGACGCCGTGGCGCAGGCGCTGAAACTGGACGCGGAAGCCGGCGACCATCTCAACCGCCTCTGCCTCACCGCCTCGCAACGCCCCCGTGCCTGGGGCGAGACGGAGGTCAGCCGGCAATTGTTGCGACTGATGGACGGTTGGGAGCACACTCCGGCCTTTGTCGTCGGCCCGGCCCTCGACATCATGGCGGGTAACTCCCTGGCCACGGCCCTCCACAGTGGGTTCGACCGGTTCGACAACCTCGCCCGCATGGTGTTCGTCGACCCGGCAGGGCGCGAGTTCTACCAGGAATGGGAGCGAGCCGCACACTCCTGTGTCGCCGAACTCAGGGCCGCCTACGGATACGACCCCGACTCGGCCCGTATCGCCGAAGTCGTGGCGGAACTGTCCGCCCGGAGCAAGGACTTCGCCAGGATCTGGCAGATGCACGAGGTGAAGGGCAAGTCTCAAGAAGGCAAGCATCTCAAGCACCCCCAGGTCGGAGACCTGCACATCGAATTCGCGGCTTTCACCGTCAACGGGGCCCCGCACCAGCAACTGGTGGTCTACCAAGCTGAACCGGCAGGCCCGACTGCGGCCGCCTTCGAGACTCTGAGGGCCATGGCCACCCAGCCGAAGCAGGCCCGGGCAGCTGTGCCCGTGGCCGACCTCGCCGTCAACGAGCGGTAGCGGCGAACATGAGCATGTGAGCGGTGTGCCCGGCCCCATGGTCCGGCCCCATAGTCCGGCGCCTTGGGGAGGCGCACGCGGCACGCGGCACGCGGCACGCGGCACACGTCACACGTCACACGTCACACGGCAAGGGGCCGTGGCGGATCGGGTCACACGGGAGACGCCAACGCATGAATGCGCCACCAT
This sequence comes from Streptomyces sp. NPDC056835, assembly GCF_042789485.1. NCBI lineage: Bacteria > Bacillati > Actinomycetota > Actinomycetes > Kitasatosporales > Streptomycetaceae > Streptomyces > Streptomyces sp. NPDC056835. Next base: position 235,557 of record NZ_JBHUBB010000012.1, on the reverse strand, counting down.
CGCCACCTGGAGCGAAGCGGACTGACGGATCATCCGTCCGGATCGGCGCTCTCGTTCCGCTGACTCGGCCCGGCTGGGTCGAGGCGGGCCAACACTTGCTCGCTGGACTTGAGTTGGCCGTTCGCGAGGTCAATGACGCCGGCGGGATCGTCGGAAGACCACTCGAACTGGTGGTCCGTGACACCGCGGCTGATCCACAGAGGGCCGCGGCGGCCGTAGATGAATTGGCTCGCCTGGGCGTGGCCGCCTTGGCGGGGGAGTATCACAGCGTCGTCGCTCGCGCCGCTGCCGCCAGGGCCGATGCCCTCGGCCTGCCGTTCCTCTGCTCGTCAGCGGTTCTCGACGCGCTCACCGAACAGCCAACGCAATGGGTCGCGCGCCTCGCCCCGGCGCAGTCCCACGGCTGGCGGATCTACGCGGACTTCCTCCTCAGCGCGGGCCACAGCCGAATCGCCGTAGCGGCCGAGTCGAGTGTCTACTGGGCATCCGGGGCCCGCATTCTGCGGGACTATCTCGCTCCACGCGGCGGCACCGTCATCGAACTCGACATGCGCGCGCTCGCCCCCACGGCGGTGTGCGACGAACTCGTCGACAATCGCGCGACAGCCCTCCTTCTTCTGGTCGGCCACCCGGAGCCAGCGGTGTCGATTGTCAAGTCCGTCCGCCGTGACCAGCGCCTCACCGAGATCATGATCGGTGCTCCGGCCGGGCAGCCGGAGTTCGCCGAATGGGCGGCGTTGCTGGGTGACGACGGCGCCGCGATCCCGTTCCTGCGCTACCTGCCCGAGCGCCTCAGCCCACTCGGTGTACGAGTCGGGACGGCCCTCCGCGAGCGGCTGGCCGAAGCGCCCTCCTTCGTCGCTTTCGAGGGCTATGACACGGTCGCCGTCCTCGCCGATGTGCTGCGTTCTCACGGCGCGGACCGGGCGCGCGCTGCCGAATCCTGGCCGCGCGTCGCAGTCGAAGGCACCCGCGGGCGGATCCGGTTCTCCCGCACGCCAGGCATCAGCGTTTGGCAGTGGGCTTGGCCGCCAATCCAGGTCGCTGATCGAGATCCGGCGGAACCCGGTCGCTTTCGGATCCTTCACGCCGGCTGAGAGAGCACGGAGGTCCGGCCGCCCGGAAGGCCACACCACGCGGACGGCTGGGCATACGTGGCCTGGTCACGCGTGCCCGTCCCGTCTGCCGCGCCGATGACCACCGATGGTGCCTGCCCCCATTCCGCGAATGGGCAGATCGTTCTCTGCCGGGCCTGCCGGGCCTGCCGGGCCTGCCGGGCCTGCCGGGGGTGCCGGGGGTGCGCTGGTGACAGCTGACGCTCGTCCGTAGCGTTGGGCGAGAGGAGCGGAGGTGATGCCGTGTGCGACGACACTGAGCAGAACGGTGCACACGACCACCGGGACGATCGACCGCCAGGCCGGCGGGGCGAGTTCTTCGACCGCCAGCAGACCGAAGATGACGGATGCCAGACCGCGAGGGCCGAACCAGCCCACGAACAGGACCGTCTTCCTGTCCAGACCGCTTCCGGCCAGGGAGAGGGCCACCGGCACCATGCGTACCACCGTCAGGCTCAGTACCGCGTAGAGCGCTGCCTGCCAGGTGAGGTGATCGAAGGCGGCCGGAACCAGTACGGCACCGAAGAGAAGCCACACCAGCACCGAGAACAGCGAGGCGGATTGCTCGATGAACAACAGCACAAGGTGTGGGGCGCCGTGCGTCGATCCGAAGGCCAGGCCGGCGACAAAGGCGGCGACGAAACCGTTGCCGCCGATCGCGATGGCCGAGGTGTAGCTGAGGAGGGCCAGTGCCAGGACACCCGTCCCGGCGACGTCCTCGGTGGCCCAGCCCTTGCGCAGGGCGAAGCGCAGCCCCCATCCGGCGATCAGCCCGAGCACCGTGCCGTAGACCAGGCCGATGGCGAGTTCCACGAGGGCACTGCCAGGGGTGTGCGCGTCCGACGTACTCCCGGCCATGGACACTCCGGCCAGGGCGAGTACGACGAATGGGGTGGCGATGCCGTCGTTCAGGCCGCTCTCGACATTGAGGAGCCGGCGAATCCTCCCGGGCACGACCGGATTGACCATCATCGTGGCGCCGAGCGCGGCGTCTGTCGGAGCGAGTGCGGCTGCGACGTACAGCGCGGCCCACCCCGACACCCCGGGGAGCAGACCCACGGCCAGCAGAGTGCCGAGGCCGATACACATCGGCAGCCCGAGCAGCAGAAGTCGTACATACAGGCCGAGTTCCGGGCGCAGGACCCGAAAGGACAGCCGTGCGGCATCGGTGAAGAGCACCCAGGCCAATGTCACCTCGGCGAGTGTTCGCACCGCCCCCGGCGACGGAGCCAGGTCCAGTACGCCGATTCCCTCGCTCAGCAGCAGGCCCAGCAGTACGAATGCCACGGGGGCGGTGAGTTCGATGTGTGCCAGCCGCTGCAAAAACAGACTCCAGAGGAAGAGAAGAAGCAGGATCAGCGAGGAGATTCCATCCACCGGGGGCTCCGTAACCATGACCGCGTCGTCGGCTGGGTCCGGCCGGCCGGACAGGGCGTAGGGCCTGATTCTCGGCGATCGTGGCGTCCAGAAGATCCAACTGGAGCGAGAGATCCTGGCTTTCACCCGAGTGGTGGTACGCGTACGCGCGGTGCGACTCCCGGAGCCTCGCCGACACTCGGCTCTGTAGGCGTCCGGTACGTCGTTGGAAAACGGCGTCCTGGTCGAGCGCCCGGAAGCCGTCGCTGCCTGATCGTGCGTCACCCGATACATGGTTCTTGACGAATCGCTCGATGGAGCGGCGTCGGCGGCACTACGCTGCTGTGTTGTGCAGGAGACGCGCCTTGACACTGCTCGGATCCGGGCGGCTCGCCGGGTGATCGACCCGATGTTTCTCGACACTCCGCTGTACCGCTGCGAGGCGCTGGAGCCCGGCCTCGGTTGCACGGTGAGCATCAAGCTCGAAACGGCGAACCCGGTCCGCAGCTTCAAGGCCCGCGGCACTGAGGTGGTCGCGAGCCTGCTCGCCGACCATGGCTCGCGAGCCGTGGTGTGCGCCAGCGCGGGCAACCTTGGTCAAGCCCTCGCCTGGTCCGGCCGCGGCCGGGGGCTCGACGTGACCGTGGTGGCATCCCGCTTCGCGACCGCGGCCAAGCTTGACCGCATCCGCGCGCTGGACGCCAGGTTGGAGCTGGTGGACGGCGATCACGAGCTGGCTCGCGAGCGGGCGGCGGCCATCGCGCGGTACGACGGCATCCGGTTGGTCGAAGACAGCCTGGACATCGAGACCTGCGAGGGCGCGGCGACCATCGGCCTGGAACTGGTGGGCACCGTACCGTCGTTCGACGCCGTCCTGATCGCTCTCGGTGGCGGGGCGCTGGCCACCGGTGTGGGGCATGTGGTGAAGGCGTTGGCGCCCGAAGTCGAGGTGATCTGCGTCCAGCCGTTGGGCGCACCAGCGATGACACACTCGTGGCACAGGCGGCACGTCGTCACCACCGACTCGACCAACACCATCGCTGACGGCGTCGCCGGCCGGCGCCCCATTCCGGCCGTTCTGGACGACCTCCTGCTGGTCGCTGACGACGCCGTTCTGGTCCAGGAGGCGTCTATCACCGCCGGTATGCGGATGCTCCTCCACCACGCCGGCCTCGTTGTCGAACCGTCGGCCGCGCTCGGCATCGCGGCGATCCTCGAAGACCGTGACCGCTTCGCCGGCCGACACGTAGTCACCATCGTGTGCGGCAGCAATGTCGACGTAGACGCCTATCACCGCTGGGTCGGTGCCGCTCCCATCCACAGGACCTAAACGCCCTCGCCGGTCTCCGCAACCTCGGGGTGGCGAACCCGCGGCGCGGTGCTCATGCGCACCGGTATCTGGAAGTTGGCCGCCGTACGCCAGGAGTTCACGGTGTGATCCGCGAATTCACCTATGGGCAAAGGGAGTTCACCGGAGTGCTCTGGCAACTCGGCCACGCATGACGGAAAGATAACGGGTCTGGACCCAATGCTGGCGCCTGGCCCGGGAAATCGGATACACACCGTCCTGGGTCCGGTCCCGGCCGCACGCACCCGGCGGACGTACGCCCGCCGGCTCTTCCCTCGCCATCCCTCATCCCGGAGGAACCCGTGACCTCACCCATGGCCCCAGGCGTCTCCCGCCGCTCGGTACTGATCGGCGCCGCCACCCTGGCCGCCCTCGCGGGGCCGCTCCCGGCCGTCGCCCGCGCCGCCGCCAAGACCCCGAAGGTCCTGGTCATCGGCATCGACGGCACACTGCTCAGCAGGATCAAGGACGCCGAGGCACCAAACCTGGACAGGCTCATGGCCACCGGACTCACCGCGCCGAGCGCCCTCTACGCCAACCCCATGGCGCCCACGATGTCCGGCCCCGGCTGGTCCACGATCCTCACCGGCGTCTGGCCCGACAAGCACAAGGTCAAGGACAACAATTTCACCGGGCAGCAGTTCGCCCGGTACCCCGACTTCCTCACCCGGATCGAGACCGCCCGGCCCGCCCTGCGCACCTGTGCCGTCTCGTCCTGGGCGCCTCTCACCGACACCGTCTTCTCGTCGAAGGTCGACACCCGGATCTCCACCCCGGGAGCGGAGTACGACACGGGCACCACGTCACGTGTCGTCTCCCAGCTCAGCTCCGGAAATCCGGACGCCGTGTTCGTACAACTCGACAATGTCGACCACGCGGGCCATTCCTACGGTGCCGCCAGCCGGCAGTACCTGGACGCCATCCATGGCGTGGACAGCCAGATCGGCCAGATCCTGGCCACGGTCAATGGCCGGTCGACGTACGGCTCCGAGGACTGGCTCATCATGGTCACCACGGATCACGGACACACCGACGCGGGCGGGCATGGCGGGTCGAGCCGGCCCGAGCGCGAGACCTTCCTGATCGCCACCGGACCGACGGTCACCGCGGGCTCCACGCGCCACGACATCCGGATGCCCGACGTCGCGGCCAGCGGGCCCATCTCGGTATCGCTCTCGACCCCGCCTGGGACCTGGACGGGCGCCCCCTTCAACAGCCCAGGCCCGACGACTTCGACGCGCTCCGCGGCTCACTCCTCACCCGTACGGATGAGACGGGCATCGGGGCGAACATCCTCGGCTACACCCATACGCCGCCCAGCGGCTGGTCCATCGACAACTCCAGGATGGGCACGGGCGGGGTGAGCGAGTGGCGCGGCTGGTCCTTCACCACCGATGAGTTCTGGACCGCGGCACAACCCGACCAGCAGCGCGAGTGCCATGTCCGGGCGCGCAACGTCTTCGCGGTCGCCGACGGCGACGAGTGGTCCGACAAAACGGTCTCCGGCACCTTCGACTCCACCCTGATCAGCCGGGCGTACCCGGTCACCGGCGGCGCCACCGCCACACTCACGTACACGACGTTCTACCGGCACGAGGCACCGCAGAAGGGCGACGTGCTCGTGTCCTACGACGGCGGCGCCCCCGTCTCCGTGAGGACGTACGACACCGACGCGACCTCGCGTGTCGAGAGGATCGCTCTCCGGGTCCCGGCAGGAGCCACCAGCGCGCGCGTCCACTTCCGCTACACCGGCGGTAACAACTGGTTCTGGGCCGTCAGTGAGGTCTCCATCGGCGGGTGACACTCCGAGGGGGCCGGGGGAGGGGAGGTCACCCTGCCCCGGCCCCCTCGGACAGGATCGGTCCCTCGGTCCGTCGGTCCGTCGGTCCGTCGGTCCGTCGGTCCCGAGGTCATGCGAGGGCGGTCCCGACGGGCGGGCATGGCGGAGAATGTTTACTTCTGTTGTTCCTCTTGTTCTTTATTGGTGGCGGCCCTACCTTCCAGCTAGAACCTCGGATGAATGGCCCTGGACACTCCCCGAAGGAACGACATGAAACCTACGCGACCGGGCTCAGCCCGTACCGGGTTCGGCGGGCGCAATACCGTCTGCGCAGCCGCCGCCCTCATTGCCGGGGTGTTCATCGCCCTGATGGGAACGGCCATCGCGCAGCCCGCCGCGCTTCCGGGGACCTCCACGGTCATCGGAGGTCTGCAAGGTCCTCATGGCGCGGCTGTCGTGGACAACACCGGCCGCACGGTCATCGACGTCACGGACTTCGGCGCTGACCCTTCAGGCAAGGCCGACTCCGCGGCCGCCGTCGACGCCGCCATCGCCCACGCGAAGACCGTGGGCGGCCCCACCACCATCCACTTCCCTGCCGGTACGTACCACATCTGGCCCGAGCGGACGCCGAAGCGGGAGCTGTACGTCAGCAACACGGTCGGCAGCGACCAGGCGTTCAAGACGAAGAACATCGGCATCCTCGTCGAGGACATGCGGGATGTCGTCGTCGACGGCGGCGGATCGAGGATCGTCAACCACGGCTTCCAGACCGTCTTCGCGGCGATCCGCTCAAGCGACGTGCGCTTCACCAACTTCTCGCAGACCTGGGTCGCCCCCAAAACGGTCGACATCACGGTCGCCGACACCGGAGCCGCCTCCGGGCAGGCGTACCGGATCATCGAGATCCCCGAGACCTACGACTACGCCGTGGAAGGCACCTCGGTGCGCTGGAACGGCGAGCGGAGCCCGGCCACCGGACAGCCGTACTGGACCGGCACGGACTCCTTCAACTACTCCCAGGTCCACGACCCCGCGACCAACAAGACCTGGCGTACGTCCAATCCGGTCTTCCAGAACGTCGCGAAGATCACCGACCTCGGCGGCGACAGGCTGCGGTTCACCTACAACGACAGCACCGCCCCCGGCGACCGCGGATACGTCTATCAGATGCGCGAGGACACCAGGGACACGCCGGGCGCCCTGTTCTGGGAGTCGTCACGTATCACGGCCGATCACCTCCGGCTCGGCTATCTGCACGGCTTCGGCATCGTGGGCCAGCTCAGCGAGGACATCAGTATCGACTCGGTCACCTTCAAGGCCGACCGCGCCGGTGGCCGCGTCACCTCGGGCTTCGCCGACCACATCCAGATGTCCGGCATCAAGGGCACGGTACGCGTCACCAACAGCCTCTTCGACAACCCGCAGGACGACCCGATCAACATCCACGGCACCTACCTCCAGGTGACCGCCGCCGAGCCGCAGACGCTGCGACTGCGCTACATGCACGACGAGACATCCGGATTTCCCCAGTTCCACCCGGGCGACACGATCGAACTCGTCAACAAGCGCACCATGCTCGCCGCCCCCGGCGCGACGGCGAAGGTGGTCTCGGTGACCGGACCGACCGGCAGCGGTGTCCCGGACGGCGCGGACCCGGACACCTACCTGCGCGACATGACGGTGGTCCTCGACCGGGCGCTTCCCGCCGCGGTAGTCACCGCTCCCGGCGACTACGTGGCCGAGAACACCACCTACACGCCGACCGTCGAGATCACCGGCAACACGTTCCAGGCCGTGCCGACGCGCGGCATCCTCGTGACGACGCGCAGGCCGGTGCTGATCGAGAACAACCGCTTCGACGGCATGAGCATGGCCAGCATCTACATCTCGTCCGACGCCCGCGCCTGGTACGAGTCGGGCCCGGTGCGGAACGTCACTATCCGCGGCAATGTCTTCGACCGCCCCGCGAGCCCGGTCATCTTCTTCGACCCCACCAACCAGGACTTCGTCGAAGGGCAGCCGGTGCACCGCGACGTCCTCATCGAGGACAACGACTTCAACCTCACTGGCGGGACCATCATCTCCGGCCGCGGCGTCGGCGATCTGACCTTCCGTGACAACCGCGTCGAGCGCTACGCCCATCTGCGGCTCACCGGACCCTCGCGGGACCTGCATGTGGGCGATACGACGACGGTGACCACGGACGCGCCGCCCGCGAGCCACCCGTCCCCGCTGTTCACCTTCGACGGCGCGGATGACATCACCCTCGCGAACAACACGTACGGCGACGGCTTCAACAAGCGGGTCAACACGGCCAACATGGCCGCCTCCGAGGTCACGGTCACCGGCGACGGCCTGGCCCTCAACGCCGACAACATCTCGTCCGCGCCGGTTGCCGTCAGCTTTTCGAGCTCCCACTCGAACGTTGCCACGGTCGACAGCGAGGGCGTGGTCAAGGCGGTGAGCCGCGGCACGGTGACGATCACGGCCCGCGCCACCATCGGCGGCGTCCAGGTGACCTCCAACCCGGTGAGGGTCCTCGTCACCACGGCCGCGAAGTCGCCGACCGGTCAGGCGTGGGCGAGCGGATCCGGCCTTCGTCCCGCGGGCGAACCGCTGAGGCCCGATCGAACGTGACCGCGGCCAACGCCGAGTGGAGCCGTAATCGCTGGTCGGTGCTTCCGCGGAGTGCCCGATGTCCCCGGCTGCCGGGTGTGACGGGATCCGAGGTCAGGGCAGGGTGAGGATACGGGGGCCGTCCTCGGTGATGGCGATGGTGTGTTCGATGTGGGCGGCTCGGCTGCCATCGATGGTGCGCAAGGTCCATCCGTCGGGGTCGGTGCGGTAGTTGTTGCGCCCTCCTGCCATGAGCATGGGCTCGATGGCGAGGGTGAGGCCGTGGCGCAGGGGGAAGCCGCGGCCGGGTCGTCCGTGGTTGGGGACGTGGGGGTCTTCGTGCATCTGGCGGCCGATGCCGTGGCCGCCGAAGTCGGCGGGCATGCCGCAGGCGGCCTTGCGGGCGACGGTGCCGATGGCGTGGGAGATGTCTCCGATGCGATGGCCGACGGTGGCGGCGGCGATGCCGGCGTCCAGGGCCTGCTGGGTGGCGGCGATGAGTTCGAGGTCTGCGGGGTGAGGGGTGCCGACGGTGAAGCTGATCGCGGCGTCGCCGCTCCAGCCGTTGAGTTCGGCTCCGCAGTCGATGCTGACCAGGTCGCCGTCGCGCAGGCGGTAGTTGTCGGGGATGCCATGCGCGACGGCGTCGTTCACTGATGCGCAGATCACGGCGGGGAAGGGGGTGGGGGCGAAGGAGGGCTGATAGCCCAGGAACGGAGAACGTGCTCCGGCCTTGGTGAGAACGGTGCGGGCGGCTTCGTCGAGTTCGCGCAGGCGAACTCCCACGGCTGCGGCCGCGCGGGCGGCCGCGAGTGCGTGGGCCACCACGCGTCCGGCCTCTCGCATCGTCTCCAGTGCCGTATCGGTCTTGATCTCCACCATGTGCTGTGACTCCCTGCGCTGCGACGCTACCCAATACTTATACCGGTATTAGTATCACGACCTCGCCGCCGCCTGCGCGGAAGACGCCGGAGGTGGCGACCAGGCCATGTCGGTGTGACCGTCAGAGGCGCGCCATCCGGTTGAGAATCGGCTGTTCCTGACGCAGCACGATGTGGACTCTTGAGTCACCCCCCGAAGGACTTCCGGAGCCGACCACTCGGTCTCAGCATTCCTGGCGCGTCACACTAAGTGTCGCTGAGGCGGAGCCGCAGCCAGCCGGAAAGGAACGCGGCGGAGGACCAAGCGGCGAGGACCCCGAGGCCGGGCCAGGGGCCGATGGGCAGGTCGCGCAGGTCGGTGGTGGACTGGACGGTCAGTCCGGCGGTCATCGGTGCGATCTGCTGGAGGTGTCTTTGCCAGTCCGGATCCGTGACGATATGGGTGAGGATCGGGAATGCGTAGAGCAGGCCGAGCACGATCCCGACGGCCGTCGCTGCGTCCCGGACGGCGGCCGCGGTGCCGAGACTCAGCAGGGCGATCAGGATGAGGTAGAGGACCGACCCTACGGCAGCGCGCAGCGTCGGCCCGTCGGCCCGTCGGCCAGAGACAGGGGTGCGAAACCGTGCGCCTCGGTGAATCCGTTGCCGGGCAGGATGAGCCGCCCGGCCAGCAACGAGCCGAGGACGGCGGCGCTTCCCGTCACCACCAGCACACCGGCGAGAGCGATCGCTTTGCTCACCAGTACCGTGCTCCGAGAAGGCACAGCTGTGAACGTCGTGTGGATCATGCCGGTGCCGTACTCCCCGCTGATCACGAGCACGGCGAGGACGGCGACCACGGCCTGGCCGAGGTAGATCCCGGTCAGGCTGAGCCTGGTGACGTCCTGGGTGCAGCCGCTGCCGTCGCAGGTGCTGGCCGCGATCGACGCGGCGCTCAGTCCCACGGTCAACCCGATCGTGGCCAGCAGAAGCCAGCCAGTGCCACCGACTGTCCGCATTTTCGTCCACTCCGCGTGCAGGGCGTGCCTCATGCGTCCCTCCTGCGGAGCAGAAGGACGGCCGCGGCGAGGGCCACCACGGCATAGCCGCAGAGCACGGTGAACCCGGCCCACGGTGCCAGCGGAAAGTAGCCGGAGGACGGTGTGTACGTACCGAGCACCTGCGGGTACCGCCGCAGACTCTGCTCGATGGCGAAGCCGGCGGCCGGGGTGACCCGCAGCAGCCACTGCGACGCTGTCGCCGGCAGGACGCCGGAGACCGCCAAGAGGTAGGGCAGCACGATCGCGGAGATCGTGAGCGTCGCCGCCGCCGCGCCGCGTCGCAGCACCGCGCCGACGGCGAGAGCCAGGACGGCGGTGACAGCGAGCAGCAGCGCCGTGCCGACCACCACGCGCAGCTCGGTCGGCAGTGGCACCGGGAACACGTAGAACCCCCGGGCGCGCGCACTGTGGGCACCGATCGGGATGGCGACGGCGGCGACGAGTCCGCCCGCGAAGGCGAGGGCTCCCACCACGATCGCCTTGGACGCCAGAACCCGCCCCCGCCGGGGGCTCGCTGCCAGAGTGGTTCGGATCAGTCCGCGCCGGTACTCGGTGGTGATGAAGGACGTGCTCACGACGATCACTATGACCAGGCCGGCGAACACGCCCACCAGGAAGCTCTCGATGGTCAGACTGCCCCCCGAGGCTGGGCCGCCCACAGCCGGTGCGATGTCTCCGGCCCCGGTCACGGTGAAGCCGCCGGCGGAGCGTTTGAAGCCGCCGCCCGTCGTGTCGGTGTAGCTCCCGGTGGTGCCCGTGCCTCCGAGTTGTTCACCCCGCCAACTGGTGCCCGACCACTGGCCCCGCAGGTTGACGCGGCCGAAACGCGCGGTCGCCACTGCGGGGGCGTAGCCCGTGCGGACGCCGGTCGACTCCGTGGCTTCCGGTGAGGTGACGAACAACCCGGCCTGCACGGTTGACGGCAGCCCGGCCAACCGGGCGGCGCCGACCCGGGTCCAGTGGGTGCCGTCGGTGGAGTTGTAGCCGGTGATGAGATCGCCGGAGCGGACCAGGCGCAGCCAGCGTGGGGAGTCCGCGGAGGTGGTCCCGGCGATGCCGGCGGCGTCGTGAACGTAGTTGTGCTGCATCCGCACGCCATGACTCCCGGTGACCATGATGGCCGCATAGGCCGAGCCCTGCGTGCGGTTCGCCTTCACGATGAGTCCGGCTTTCGCCCATGGTGCGGTGCCCCGCGCGGTGTCTCCCGGTCCGCGCGAGATCACACCGGTCAGGGACGTTACGGGAACGGTGATGCTGCCGTCCCCTGCCAGCGACTGGCGCACGAAGTAGAAGCTGTCGTTCACGGCTTCGCCGTCCGGCCCCTGCGGAACCGCGGGGGCGGCACCACGGCCCGTGCCGGGAGCCGCCGTGCCGAGCAGTCCCACGGCCACGCACACCAGGGCCGCGGCGGCCATCGCGAGCACCCAGCCGCGCACGGTCCTGAACTTGGTCCACTCCGCTCGCAGCAACTGGGCGAAGCCGACGCGGGCCGACCGCTGGCCCGGCCGGTCCGTTGCGGTGGCGGTCATCGGGCCTCCTCCGCGACGGTGGTGCCGCGGTACTCCACCGCGTCCCTGGTGAGGTCCAGATACGCCTCCTCCAGCGACGCGCGATGCGCGGACACCTCTGAGAACGGCACTGCCTGTTGGCCGAGGATCTCCACAACGCCTTCCGTGCTCAGCCCGGAAACGCTGAGTGTGTCGGGCCCGGCGGCGGTTACGGCGGCGCCGGCCTGCGCCAGCGCCTCGGTCGCCCGCAACCGCGCGGAGGTGCGCAGCGTCACCCGGCCGCGGGACGTGCCCGCGAGCAGATCACGCACGCTGGTGTCCGCGATGACCCGGCCGCGCCCGACGACCACCAGATGGTCCGCGGTGTCCTGCAGCTCACTCATCAGATGGCTGGACACCAGTACCGCCCGGCCCTGTTCGGCCAGCGACGCCAGGAAGCCGCGCATCCACATGATGCCTTCCGGGTCCATGCCGTTGAACGGCTCGTCGAGCATGATCACCGGCGGGTCGCCGAGCAGCGCCGTCGCGATCCCCAACCGCTGCCGCATGCCCAGGGAGTAGCCGCCGGCCTTGCGCCGAGCCGCTTTGGTCAGACCGACTTGTTCGATCACCTCGTCCACCCGCTGGGCGGGCAGACCTTGCGAATGGGCCAGCCACAGCAGGTGATGCCGACCGCTCCGGGCCGGCTGCAGCGCCCCGGCATCCAGCAGTGCCCCGACGCGGCACAGCGGACGCCGCAGATTCCGGTACGGTCGGCCGCCGACCAGCGCCGTGCCCTCCTCGACCGCGTCCAGGCCGAGGATCACCCGCATCGTGGTGGACTTCCCCGCGCCGTTCGGCCCGACGAACCCGGTCACCCGTCCCGGTCCGACGGTGAAGGTCATCCCGTCCAGGGCCTGCGTCGCCCCGAACCGTTTACGCAGGCCGGTGACCTCGATCACCGCGTCCCCGTGCGGATGGCGGGGGTGGTCGTCCCCGCTCCTGCGGCTGTCCGGCTGTTGCGTGGCGTCCATGTCGCGGCCTTGTCCTCTCGTCCGGCGTGCAGGAACTTCTGCTGAGCCAGACCCTGCGCCGAACGCCATAACGCGGGCCGAACGACGGCTGTCATACCGCTGTTAGGTGCGGCTGTGCATGCTGGACACCGGACTGCCTGAACGGACACGGGAAGAGAGCCGATGGGAACGCAGCTTGACCATCCACGCCGCACCGCGCGGGCGCGCTTCACCCTCCTCTACAGCGGTATCTTCCTTCTCTCCGGCGCCGTGCTGCTGACGATCGCCGGCATCGTGGCCTCCGGGGCGCAGGAGATCGCCCGAACCGCACCGGGCGGATCGGATGCGCCCCAGGACCCCACCCTCGCGCAGGCCCAGGCCCACATCAGCCAGTTGGAAGCCCAACTGGCCCAGGCGGACACGACACAGTCGCACCAGCTCCTGCTGGGATCGGCCGTCGCCCTGGGCGTGATGGCGGCCGTGTCGCTGCTGGTGGGCTGGGCTGTCGCGGGCCGCGTGCTGCGTCCGCTCCGGACGCTCACGACGGCCACGCAGCGGATCTCCGCGGACAACCTGCACGAGCGGCTGGCCGTGTCCGGCCCCCGCGACGAGGTCAAGGATCTCGCCGACACCATCGACGAACTGCTGGAACGACTTGAGGCTGCCTTCGCCGCCCAGCGCGGCTTCGTCGCCAACGCTTCCCATGAACTGCGTACCCCACTGGCCACCATGCGGGCGTCCCTCGACGTGGCGCTGGCCAAGCCGGAGCCCGCCCCGCAGACACTCGCGCTGGCCGATCGATTGCGCCCCGAACTCGACCGGGTCGACACGCTGTTGGAGGGCTTCCTGGTGCTGGCCCGCACCCAGCACGGCGTCCTCCCCGACCACGCGACGGTCTCGCTCCGCGGACTCGTGTCCGCCGCGCTGGCCGCCCGAGCCGACGACATCACCGCCAAGGAACTGACTGTCATCGATGCCGACGCCGTCGCCGTCGCCCGCGTGGAGGGAAGCCGACCACTGCTCGCCCGCGTGGTCGAGAATGTGATCGATAACGCGATCGACCACAACCACCGGGGGAGCTGGATCCGCATCGCCACCGAGGCCGACGACACGACCGCGCGGCTGGTTGTCGAGACCGGCGGCCCGGTGCTCGACCAGCGGCAGGTCGACCAGCTGACCGAGCCCTTCGGCCGGCTCGGCGCGGACCGGACCGGAACGGATCGCGGCTCCGGGCTCGGGCTCTCGATCGTCGCGGCCATCACCACCGCCCACGGCGGCACGCTCGGCCTGGACGCCCGTGCCGAAGGCGGTCTGCGCGTCCGCGTCTCGCTGCCTTCCGCGGCCCGCACCGCACGAACGGAGGTACTGGCATGAGGGTTCTGGTGGTCGAGGACGCCCGCGCTCTCGCCGAGGTCATCGTCGAGGGCCTGCGCGACCAGGGAATGGCCGTCGATGCCGCGTTCGACGGACTGGAAGCCGCAGCCAAGATCGGCGCCAACGCCTACGACGTCGTCGTGCTCGACCGTGACCTGCCGGGAATCCACGGCGACACCCTCTGCCAACTGATCACCGAACGTGACCAGCGAGCCATGGTCCTGATGCTGACCGCGGCCGGCTCGCCCAGCGACCGTGTCAGCGGTCTGACCCTGGGAGCGGACGACTACCTCAGCAAACCCTTCCACTTCCCCGAACTCGTGCTGCGCGTCCACTCCCTGGCCCGCCGCCGACCAGCCGCACGGGCCCGCACCCTGCGCGTGGCGGGCATCGAGCTCGATCCGCTACGACGTGCGGTCACTCGCGACGGCCGCCATCTCGACCTATCGGTCAAGGAATTCGCCGTACTCGAAGTCCTCCTGAACGCCAGCCCCGGCTTCGTCAGCACCGAGGACCTGCTCGAACAGGTCTGGGACGAGCACGCCGATCCGTTCACCAACACCGTCACGGTGACCATCAGCCGGCTGCGCCGAAAGCTCGGCTCCCCACCGGTCGTCAGCACCACCCCGAACGTGGGATACCGCATCGCCGACCTTTGACCCAGTTGTGGGTAAGCCCCTGCGGCCAGGTCCTGTCCGGCCGATCTTCGCGGGCCCGCGACGCCCGGCACGCACGCTTGGGTCCGTGGCTTACAACAGGGGCGTCCGCCAGGATCTGCCGACTCCTTGTCGACAGTCCGGCAGAGCATCGATAATGGATCCGTCGTGCCACTGCCAGGGAGCACAAGGCGACGGCCACGGCACCGCACTCGGCACCCAGGGCGGGGACATCCATTACCACCCGGGTCCGGCCGGGCCCGTAGAAGCCGGGAAGGCGGACCGCGAGTGACCCCGAGACAGCCGGGCAGGCCGTGGGATCCTGACGAGCAGCCGCACCTTGAGCAGAACGTCACGGCTGTCGGCGGCTTCGCCTACGGTGTGATCGGCGCCTCCCTCCACATCTTCGGTGACGGAGTGCCGCTCTACCTGCTGGAGAACTGGCGTCCGGCGCCCGACACCGACCCGGAGTTCCTCAGGGAGTTACCGAGCCGGATGCTCAACGCCCGCTTCGCCGTCGTCGAGTTCACCGGCCGCCACGCGGAGCTCGCGGATCTGCACCGCTGGTGCCGTGACGGCCCTCGCCTCGCCGCCCGCTGGCTGCACGGCCCGGGAGGCCAGGGCAAGTCACGCCTCGCTGCCCGCTTCGCCGCCGAGGCCGTCGGCATGGGCTGGAAGGTGGTCACGGCCACCCATGGCCCCGGCGCCGTCCTGCCGCCACCCGGCAGCCAGGATCTGCGCCAGGACGGAGCCTCCGGCCTGCTGCTGATCGTCGACTACGCCGACCGGTGGCCCCCGACCCACCTGGCCTGGCTGCTGAGCAACGCCCTGCTGCACCGGCCCGGTGTACGGGCCAGGGTCCTGCTGCTCGCCCGTACCGCAGACGCCTGGCCCGCCCTGCGGGCCTCCCTCACCAACCAGCAGGCGGGCACCTCCAGCCAGTACCTGGAACCGCTCGACCCGGAGGCCGGCGGAAGCCGGCACCGGATGTTCACGGTGGCACGCCGGGCCTTCGCGGCCCACTACGGGCTCGGCGCCCCCTCCGCCGTCCCGGCCCCCCGCGGACTGGACCACCCGGACTTCGGCCTCACCCTGGCCGTACACATGGCCGCCTTGGCCGCCGTGGACGCTTACGCCGCCGGCCGCCGGACACCCGAGGGAGCGGCGAACCTGACGCTGTACCTGTTGGACCGCGAACACGCCCACTGGGCCAGGCTGTACGGCGACGCCACCCATGAACTCGACCCGGCGCAGCGCACCTACCGGACCGCACCCGAGGTGATGCGGCGCGCGGTCTTCACCGCCGCCCTCACCGGCCCTCTCGCCCACTCCACCGCCACCGCCGTCCTGACCTCCCTGGACGTCGGCCCGGCGGAGCAAGTCCGCGACGACCACACCGCCTGCTATCCGCCCAGCGGCTCGAACGCCACAGCCGTCCTGGAACCGCTGTACCCCGATCGCCTCGCCGAGGACTTCATCGCCCTCAGCCTGCCCGGCCACCACGCCGACTACCCCGCCATGAACTGGGCGTCCGACGCCGTCCGCACCCTCCTCGGCCGCGACGACGCGGGTGCCGCCCCCGCCTGGGCGTCGCGCGCGGTCACCTTCATGCTTGCCGCCGCCGAACGCTGGCCGCACGTCACCACCGGCCACCTCTACCCGCTGCTCCGTGAGGACCCCCGGCTCGCGGTCGATGCCGGGAGCACCGCGCTGGCCGGCCTCGCCCGCCAGGAGCACCTGGACACCTCGCTGGGCCAGGCGGTCGCCGAGCACTTCCCGACCCTGCGTCACGTCGACCTGGACGCGGGCATGGCCGCCCTGACCGCCCGCCTCGGCGAGCAGGTGATCGCCGAGACACCCTTGGAGGACGAGGCGCAGCGGCCCGTGCTACGCGCGCTCATCCGATCCGACACGGCGGTGCGCCACTCGTACGCCGGGCAGTACGACTTGGCCGTGGCCGCGATGGAACGCGCGGTGGCCGACTTCGAGGCGGCAGCGGTCACGAAGAGTGGCTTCGAGCCCTACCTCGCCAACGCCCTCACCGGACTCGGCAACTACCTCCATCGGCAGGGCCGAACCGTCGACGCACTCGCTGCGAGCGAACGCGCGGTCGCCCTCCTGCGGAAGTGGGCGGATATTCAACCCACCGTCCACGGCCTCAACCTGGCGCAATCGCTGAGTAACCTCGGCCTGTGGCTGGCCGGGACGGGACGCCACGCGGAGGCCGGACCGGCGCTGGCCGAAGCCGTGGCCCTGCTGCGCCCGGCGGCCGAGGCGGATCCGGACGAGCACGATCGCCATCTCGCCTCCGCTCTGCACAACCTCGGAGGGTGGCTCGCTAGTGAAGGCCGCCGGGCCGAGGCCCTGGATACGACCCGGGAGGCGCTGGCCATCCGGCGTCGGCTCGCCGCCGCACGGCCCGAGACCTACGAACCCGATCTCGCCGACCTACTCAGCAATCTGGCCAGGGACCTCGCCGGAATGGGCCGTCGGGCCGAGGCGCTGGCAGCGTCCGCCGAATCGGCCGAAGTCTACGTCCGCCTGGCGCACAGGAATCCGGCCGCGCACGAAGGCGCTCTCGCGGCAGCGCTGTCCAATCTCAGCGTGGATCTCGCGGAGGCCGGCCGACTGGAGGAGGCCCTTGCCGAGAACGAGCGGGAGACAGCCATCCTGCGACGACTGGCCGAGACCAGTCCCGCCGCATACGAACCCTCGCTCTCCCAGGCCTTGGACAATCGAGGCCTGTGGCTGGCGGACCTCGGCCGTCCAGCCGAAGGCCTGGCTGCCACTAGGGAGGCACTGGCGATCCGCCGCCGGCTCTGGCAGGCCTGTCCCACCGCTTACGAAGCCGCCCTCGCCACGACGCTCAGCAATCTGGGCATCAACTTGGTGAGGGCGGGCCGGCCCGCCGAGGGGCTGGAGCCGACGAGCCAGGCCGTGGCGACGCTCCGCCGGCTCGCGCAGGCCAACCCGGCCGCCCACGAACCCGAACTCGCCCGCTGCCTGACCAACCTCGGCCTTCTGCTCACTCTGCTCAACAGACACGACGAAGCTCTCCCGCTCACCGAAGAGGCGGCCTCGCTCTGGGAGCGGCTGGCCGCGGCCGATCCGGCCGCCCACGAAACCAGGTGGGCCCTGTCACTGTTCCCCTTCGCCCTCTGCCGACAGGCCGCAGGCCGAGCGGCCGACGCGCTGGTCCCGTTGGAACGCTCGGTCGCCATTCTGCGCCGCTCCCCGGGCATGGACTCGGCCGCGCTGGCACCCCATCTGGCCCGCGGCCTGAACCTGCTCGCCCGTGTCCACCTCACCCTCGGAAGAACGGACGAGGCCCTGACCGCGGCGGAGGAGGCGCACGCCCTGCACAGACAGCTCGCCGAGACCAACCCCACCGCACACGGGGCCGGGCTCGACGACTCGCGCCGCCTGGTGGCCGGACTGCGCGCCGCGGTCCCCGGCACGCGATCAGATGCCGCAGGCCGTGAAGGCGGTCATCAGTGATGAAGTCGAGGGAGCGGTCGGTCTGTTGCGGTTCTCGACCCAGTCGGCACCGCCCGGGCCCCCGGACGACAGCTCGGGTCCGTCCGAAAGCTCAAGTCACCATGGACGACGGTTCAACCGCCGCGCCCCTTCATGAGCTTGGGCTGAGTGAGAAGGGCTTTGCTCGGGCTGGGCGTTATGCCATGACCCGTGCTTGGGCGGCCTTCTCCGCCAAGAGGGCCGCCGCGTACCGGTGGGTCAGCGTAATCTCACCTCCCGCCCGTTCCAGCAGTACGAGAGAGGTGACCAGTAGACCGTGGGCGAGTCCGTGGAGCACTTGGTTTCCAGTCGAGGAGTAGATGCCGTCCAGAGCCTCGACGAAGGCCCGGAACGACTCCACTTCCACGTCACAGCCCCCTTGGTCGTTCGGGGTCAGTCCGGACGGCAGCTCCAGGAACTCGGCCGTCCCGCGAGCGAGGGAGGCATACAGCTGTCCCGTGCGGAAGCCTGCGTCCCAGAGCGTCTCACCGCCCAGTTCAAAGGGGTAACTCAATTTCCTCCAGCCCTTGGTCGCAACACCGGCCGCACACCAGGCGTATCTTCTGTGGTCGCTCGGGCAGCGGGATGAAGTTGTACGGCAGCCAGTCCTCGCCTTCCCGTAGGCGCGGGCCGTGGTCACATTCGGCGCACGTCGGCCCCGCCGCCGTGCCTGCTTGTCCGCTGCGAATTGTCCCGTTCGTGAAGGAAGTCGAGCAGCAGGCGGAACAGAACGTCTACCGCCTGCTGTTCTTGTTCCGGTTCCAGCTGGGACCAGTGGTGGCGGGTCTCGCTGCCGGGGAACGCCTCCTCAAGGGCGAGCGCCCGCCAGCCGAGGCTGGTCTCCTCTCCCTTGCGCGTGACCAGCCACTCGGTGAACCCGCGCAGCAGGGCGCATGAGCGGCCCAGGTCATATCCGTCGAGGAACGTGAGGGTCGGATAGTAGGAGCCGTTCAGGCCGTACATTCCCGGACGGGCACGGACCTGCTCGATAAATTCGATGAACTCTTTGTCGTTCACGGATCTCCTCAGAAGTCGACAATGATGTATTCGTGAGAGCGTCAATGGCCCTTGTGCTCAGGGATGCCTTGCGCGCCGCTGCGGCGTCCCCGCTGCCCTCGCCAACGCCTACAAACTATCGGCGTGCTTCCCGGCCGGTCCGTCCGGCATCATCACGGGATGATCGGGAATCGGATCACCCATCGCATGGCGGACGGCGTCCGCGTACCAGGCACCTGGAGGCACGCGTTCATATGCAACGGCGGCTCCTACTTCCTCACCGACCTCTTCATCTACGCTGACGGGCTCGTCGACTGCTGGGAACTGGTCACACTTGACGAGTTCGACAAGAAGCTCCGCAGCGGGTGGGTGGCCACCAGCCTTCCGGACGGCGGACGCGCATCCGCACACCATCTGGCCTCGTGGACATTCGGTGAACCACGCACCTGGTTGACGCCAGAGCTGTTGCTCGCCGAAGTCCGTGACACCATCGACGAGCTCAACGGCCGCCCCGACTCGACCGGCCGCTGTATCGCGGCGGTGGACGTCTTCATGGGGGACCGGACGGAGGACAACCGGGCCGCTGCCCGGGCCGCCTACCTGGCCATCCCCGAGACGGTGCGCCATTACGCGCTCGGCGACATGGACCGCAAGGACCATCCCCTGCAGGTCCTGGTGGCGGGACCCGGCGGACGGGCGCCGGATTGGCCTGAGGAACCGGTTACGCGGGAGGAGTACGACGAGGCCATCGCGTACTTCGAGGAGCGAAGCCGGTGGCGCGCGGAAGCCCCTTCACGAGTGCCGGCCGACGGGGCGGCGAACTCCGTCGCCCGCGCGGTCAAGGTGTACCACTCGTATCCGCGGCGCGCGCTCGAACACCCGGGCAAGCGGGCCCTGCGCAACGACTACCCCGCCCCAATCACCGTCGGCGACGTCACCTACCCGTCGGTGGGGCACGCCTACTGGGCCCAGTCCGTCGCCGAACCGGAGGCCCGTACCGCGGTCGTGACGGCGGACACCGGAGCGAAGGCCCGCACTCTCGCGGCTGCGGCGCCGCGGCGCGAAGGCTGGGAACAGATACGAACCGCGGTCATGGCCCGATTGCTGCGCGCCAAGTACGAGCAGCACGCCGACCTCGCCGCGATCCTGCTGGCCACGGGTGACGCGACAGTGCTCTACGACGACGCGGACTCGGGCTTCTGGGGTGACAACGGAGGCCGGGGCCGCAACTGGACGGGACGCCTCCTGGAACTCATCCGGTCCGAACTGCAAGCCCGACAGGCCCGCATCGACTGACACGAGGCCCGAGGGAGAGCAAGACCCGGGTGGCCAGGAGGTGATGGAGCCTGCTCACGCCTAGCTCCTGTCTTCAAAGTAGCGCCGTCCGCCCGGAGGGCGGGCTCGGCGCCCGCCGCGGCAGCGGCAAGATGTCGCCGCGGTGCGTGCGATCGCAAGGCGGAGGATCACCCCAGTACTGGACGTACTGGCGTGATCCCGACAACGCCGAGCACGAGGCAGGCCCGACCCACCGCGACATCAAGCCGTCCCTCAACAAGCACGTCAACGTCGCCGGGCAGGGCCGCTCAGCCGTTCATCGACGCCCTGACGGCGATGGTTCCCGCTGACTTCCCGGCGTCCTTGATGCGGAGGGAACCATTTGGAACGGTGCGGCATCTGTGCCGTCATGGGTCTCGGAATGTTCTTCTTCGGACTGGTCTTCATGGGCGGGTGGGCGGCGGCCGGTGCCGCGCTGGTGTACGCCGTCGTTGTGCTGGTACGTATCGGGCCGCGGGACTGGGTGCGCCGCCACGGCCACCCGGCGGTACGGCTGTTGGTGCCGACACCCGCGTACCTGCGCTTCGACGTGGTGCTCGCCATGTCGGCCCTCCTGGTCGATCTGTGGCTCGTGGCGGTGGCCATCGTGTTCGGATCGGACGGCATCTTCACAGAGGACTGGATGGGTTATCCCGGCATGACGGATCCCTCCGGGCAGGGCTATCAGGCCGGAGTGGTGAGCGCGCTGCACACTTTGGCGTGGTGGACCTCCGGGGTCGCGGCCCTATGCCGGTGCTGGACCACAGCCGGCGTGCAGCTGTGCGTCCTGCCGTTGGCGGCGTTGTGGATCGGATCGTTCGACACGTATTACACGTGACGTGCGCGGCCGGCCAAGGCCCTGTCGAGGAAGTCCTCCCATTCCTCGTCGGTGGGGATGCGGTGACTCAGTTCTCACAGTTCCTCGATCCGGATGCCGGTGTGCCGCGAGATCTCGATGGCTGCCCAGATCCGGAGTGAACCGCCCCGGGTTCGGTGGAGATCTCAGTTGGTGGCTGTGAGCTGGGGTTTCGTGGCTGCTCGGTAGTAGTTGGCTTGCGCTGATCGCGGACAGCAACCCGACAGGGAACATCTCCGCGGTGACCACGATGAAGGTGGCCAGGGCAAGAACCGCCAGGCCGCCGCGGTGCTTTCCCACGGGAACACGCGGCGCGACGGCCTGGCCCTGCGCGTCCTTGGTGGTCATCCCGAAATAGGGCCAAGAGAAGCCAAGAAACGGCGTACGTGGCCGAGCCAGAGCGTCCGGTTGTCCGCGTCGAGGATGTGTCCTGCTCCGGGCAGTTCGATCAGCGCGGCCCCCTGGATTCCCGCAGCGAGGCGGCGGGAACTTTCCGGAAGCACCAGACGGTCTCCCGTCGGCACGAACACGAGGGTGGGGGCCGTCACGCCGGTGAGGTCGCCGCGGACGTCCACGCGGGAGGCAAGGTCGAAGTGGTCGAGCATGCCGGGAGGCATCGAGGCCTTCACCTGCGCCACCGCCTCCTCCACCTCGGTCGGCGACAGCCCGTTCAACTGGCTCTCGGACAGGCACGCCAGGAAAGCCAGCCGGGCCACCTCCTCCCACTCGCCCGCCTTGCCGAGGAGGGCGATCAGTTGGGAGGCGTGTGCGAGGACTGGATCGGCCACGGGAAACCCTGCCGTGAGCACCAGTCCTGTCACCCGTTCGGGATGGCGGGTCGCGGCGCGCACCGCGATGGCGGTTCCCAGGGACTCTCCGAGGATGACGAACGTGCCGTGCCCGCGTGCCACAGCGGAGGCGACAAGGGCGTCTGCGAGCTCGTCGGGATCGAGCGGTTCAGTTGCGACCGGCGTGCCGCCCGCTCCTGGGTAGTGCGGACCGATCAGCGTGTGGTCCCGCGCCAGATCGTCCAGCACCAGCCCGAAGTTGCCTTGGATACCGCCGCCGGCACCGTGCGCCAGCAGCAGGGCAGGGCCGCTGCCCTGCACGTACACATCAAGATTCCGTTCAAGAACGGCCTGTTCAGCGCTCATGGACACGACGCTAAACTCTGACACCGGTGTCAGAGTCAAGTCGCCGCGAGAGGCAGCAGCCCATGCGTATGAAGGAGATGGTCCAGCGGACTGGAGTGCACGAACGACTCCTGCGCTACTACGAACAGCAGGGGCTGCTCGCCCCGGTCCGACTTCCCAGCGGATACAGGGAGTACAGCGACGCGGACGTGGAGACAGTGCGCCGTATCCGCAGCCTTCTGACGGCCGGTCTCTCCACCACCGTGATCGCTCAAGTCCTGCCCTGTGTTGCCGACGACAATGACCGCCTGGTCCCCATGTGTCCGGACCTGGTCCGTCGGCTCCAAGGCGAACGGCAGCGGATTACACAGGAGATCCAGGCCCTTCAGGCATCGCGGGCCATGCTGGAAACGGTGCTCAACGCGGCTCCGTCAGCCCTCACATCGCGGTGACCGAGGTCGGCCCGGTCGCCGTCTCGCCGTCTCGCCGTCGAGGTGCCGTGGGACCGTGAGAGTGGCTTCGGGCCGCGGAACTCGATCAGGCGGGGTTGGCTCGTTTCCACGCTTGGATGATCTCGATGGGGACGCGGCCGCGGTCGGGGAGGGCGTGGCCGTTGGCTCGGGCCCATTCGCGGATCTCGTTTGTGTCGACGGTTCCCCGTTGGTGGGAGCGGGTGGTCGGGGTCCTGGGCGCGGAGGCGGGGGTGGGGGTGAACAGGGGGCCGTTGTCGAGGATGTCTGTGGGGAACAGAGGAACCTGTGTCGTGCCGCTGATGACCGTGAGGAGGAACGCGGTGAGGGTTCCGCTGTAGGTGTACCAGGGGGCGCGCAGTGCTTCGTTGACAGCGACGGTCCATGTGTCGGGCTTGTCGATGGGATCGGTGACCCAGAAGAGGTAGTCACCGTTAGCGGTGACTCCCATGGCGAAGAGTTGTGGTGGGGGGTGGGGCAGGGGCCAGGGTTCCCGGGCACTGTGCCTGACTTGTTCGATCTGCTGCCGGAGCCGGGCGGGCAACGGGCCAGTGAGGTCTGTCCATTCGTTGGCGGCGTGTGGTTGGTACAGGGTGATGAAGCCGCAGAACTGCCCAGGGCCGTAGGTGGTGAGGAGTTGCTTGTAGTCGTGGGGGAGCCGCATGCCGAGTTCCGCTTCGACCTGGTCCCAGTCGGGGGCCGGCGGTGGCGCGGTGGGGGGTGGGCAGATGTCGGTCAGGGCGAACATGGTGACTCCGTAGGGCGGTTAGGGCGTGTTGCGAAAGTAGCGCCGTCCGCCCGCGGCGGGGCCTGCGGCGTCCGGTGCGTGCGATCGCAGGGCGGAGGATCGTCCGCGTACTGGACGTACGTGGACGACTCGGATAGGCACTCAGCGGCCCGTTGCCCGTACCGGCGATGGTCCGGATCGGATCATCGAGGGTCGGCTTTCTGGGACCAGACCCGCTGGATCGTCCGGTAGTCGATCACAGCGATGTCCTCTTGCCGCAGAACTTCACGGGCCTGCGGCGATGTCAGGAACTCGTAGTCTGTCCGGCGCACTCGCCAGCCACCGTCGACGGCCTGCGACTCCTCATTTCCCAGACCGGGATGCACCGCCCATTCATTGAGCCCAGCAGGCAGGTCGCCCAGCATCTGAACGTATCGCGCCGCCTTTCCTTCGATGTCGAGGGAAAAGCTGTCCAGGAATTCGTTGTCGATGACCGGCAGCCCGCGTTGCCGCATCATCCGGCGTCCGGGTTCGAGCCAGACCCGGACCGCAAGGCCGTACTCGGCTGCCAGTGCTACGGCCAGGTCGAGGACGTCATCGCGGCCGCCGTCGGCCAGGCAATGGAAGTCCAGGTGGGTCGGTGTGAGCCCGGCATCGGCGACGGCACTGATCTGGGCGCGGAACTCGAGTTCGATCTCATCGAGCCGAGCCTGGTCGAGGAGAGCCGCCCGTCCGGCGGGCGTCGGAGGGAACAGCTCACCTGCGGGGTCCAGCAGTGAGGGGACTCGTTGCTTGGCGGTCATCGGCCCCCACCGGATGTCGGGCATCTCGCACACCAGGGTGAGGTGGATTCCGAACGGGATCAGCGGCCGTCGGCTGAGCAGTTCCATGGCCTGCGGTGCCGCGGGACACGGGACCATCAGGCTGCACGAGGTGGCGATGCCCGCTTCGATCGACTCGATCACCGCGGCGTTGATCGCTGGATACATCCCGAAGTCGTCACAGTTGACGATCAGCAGCCGGGCAGCGGGCGGATGCCCCAGTAACTCACTCGACCGCTCTGCGGGTGTGACGGCCGCGGGGGCAGTGGTTTCATCCATGCCCGCAGTATGAGACCCGGCCGGACGCCGCGCACCGCCGGGCGGCGTAGCTCGGTCACGACGGACCGCTGCCCGTCATCGAGGGCACCATCCGTCCGTCTGGGCCACCGACCTCCGGCGGCCCGGGGAGAAGCCGGCGCCGCCGAACAAGCTCAGCACCCACACCCACTGAACTCGGCCAACTCGCAACAGCCCAGTACGCGATGCCATCGGTAAAAGCGGCATGCCCCACCGCGAACGCGATCTCTCGATGGGGCGACGTTCACGGGTTTTTCATGAAGTGGTCGACGAACCATCCCTCGGATGCCCGCATGTGACATCTAACGTCGAACGGCAACCACGACGCGAGTCTGGCGGCCGTACGGGCCGGGTACCCCCGCGAGTGGTTCCCGGACGCGGGCGGTGGTTACTACGAGTCGGACATCAACGGCGTCCACCTGTTCACGATCAACACCGAGACGTACAACGGCGACACGGCTCAGCGCGCGTGGCTCAAGAACCGTCTCACGCAGCTCACCGCCAACCCGACGGGCATCAACAAGCCCATCCTCATCCAGGGCCACCGGCCCGCCCCCGGCACCGTCATGGACGACCAGCAGACGTCCAACCCACTGCTCACCCAGGACCTCGCCGACTTCCCGCAGGCGGTTTACCTCAGCGGCCACTCGCACCTCAACATCAACGACGAACGGTCCATCGCCCAGAAGGACTTCACGGCCGTCAACGACGGTTCGATGTCGTACGTGGAGGTCGATCACGGCTACCAGACCGTCACCGACACCGGTCTCACCAACCGCTTCGAGGCGACCACCGCGCAGGCTCTCTTCATCGAGGTCTACAAGGACCGCACGGAGATCGCGCGTGTCAACATGAACGCCGACAAGCACGACATCTACCAGGGCGGCCAGTGGTCGGCGAACCCGCAGCCGCCGTACGCCAGTTCGGGCACCCTCAGCGGACCGACCTGGACCCTGCGGCTCAAGGGCACGACCGACCAGGAGATCAAGGACAACTTCAGCTACACCGCCGCCGCCCGCAACAAGACCGCCCCGGAGTTCACCTCCCGGCAGCCGCTGAAGGCAGTCACCACCGACGCGGGCGCCACCGCTGTCCGGATCTCCCAGGCGAAGGACGACCAGATGGTCCACCACTACGACGTGACCGTCACGGACACGACGATCGGTGCGAAGGTCGTCTCCTCCAAGGTGCTCTCCGAGTACTACTTCATGCCCCGCCCCAACACCCTCGACATCCCCGTCCCGGCGGGTGCGGCCGGTACGCCGTACACCGCGCGGGTCGTCGCCGTCGACGCGTACGGAAACGCCTCGCCGGCCGCCTCGCTGACGTTCGGCGAGTAGCACCGCCTGTGCTGCCCGGAGGGGGCGGGAGACCGTACGTATCCCCCCGCCCCCTCAGGGCCAACGTGATGGTGGATTGGCAGCGCGAGCTCAAACAAGCGCACCTGTACCTCGACGAACCGCTTACTCAGGTGCTGAAGCCGGCTACCCGGGGCAGATTCCGCTGTTCACCCTGAGGCAGTCGCCGGCCTCAGGCCGCAGCGCGTTCGGCGAGTGGGCGGCGCCGCAGGGCGGTCTCGGTCAGTGATCGCGGGGGCAGGAAGGCGGCGGGGTTGTACAGGTTCGTCCCGGGCGGCACGATTTCATCGATCCGGTCGAGGGTCGCGTCGTCCAGGGTGAGCGCGGCGCCCTTGAGCAGGTCCTCCAACTGCTGCATGGTCCGCGGTCCGATGATCGCCGAGGTGACGGCGGGGTGGGCCACGGTGAAGGCTACGGCGAGCTGAGGGAGGGTGCAGCCGATGCTTGTCGCGAGTTCGATGAGCTGTTCCACGGCGTCGAGCTTGGCGGCGTTTTCGGCGATCGCGGGATCGAAGAAAGCCGGTCGGAGCGCGGCACGGCCGGTCGCCAGGTCGACGGGCCGGTCCTTGCGGTGCTTGCCGGTGAGGAATCCGAAGGCGAGGGGGCTCCAGACCAGTACCCCCATTCCGTAGCGCTCGCAGACGGGCAGGAGCGAGGCCTCGATCCCGCGTGCCAGTATCGAGTAGGGCGGCTGGTCGGTGCGGAAGCGTCCGAGGCCGCGACGCTCGGAGACGTGGTGTGCCTCGGCGATCTCCTCGGCCTGGTAGTTCGAGCAGCCGAAGGCGCGGATCTTCCCCTCGCTCACGAGGTCGCTGAGCACCGAGAGCGTCTCCTCGATGTCGGTGGAGTGGTCGGGGAAATGGACCTGGTAGAGGTCGATCCATTCGGTGTTCAGGCGCCTGAGGCTGTCCTCGACCGCCTTGAGGATCCAACGCCGCGAGTTGCCACCGCGGTTGCGGCCCTCGCCCATCGAGAAGTGCACCTTGGTGGCGAGCACGACATCATCACGGCGCCCCCGGAGCGCCTTTCCCACGATTTCCTCGGACTCGCCCTGTCCGTACATGTCGGCGGTGTCGACGAAGTTGATTCCCTGGTCGAGGGCGGCGTGGATGATGCGGGCACAATCGTCGTGGTCGGGGTTGAAGCCGTCCTGGAACATCATGGTCCCGAGGCAGTGGACGCTGACCTCGATACCGGTTCTGCCGAGAGTGCGATAACGCATGGTGATGCCCCTTACTAGTTCAACCCAGCACGCGGAGCGACAGAGGAGTCGGTCGCACGAGGGACCCTAGGATCTAGACTCGGCTCTAGATCAACCCCGTTACCCTGACCGGCATGGTTGAGATCACAACAAGTCTGAGCATCGGACAGGTCGCCGAACGCACCGGTTTGAGCGTTCACGCGCTGCGCTTCTACGAGCGTGAGGGCCTTTTCGTCAATCCCGTGCGACGCGGGCCCGGCGGGCGCCGCGTCTACAGCCAGGATGACGTCGACTGGCTGACCGTCTGCATCATTCTCCGCGCCTCAGGCATGCCCCTGCCCGCGCTCAGCCGATACGCCGACCTCGTCAGAGAGGGCGCCGGTAACGAGGAAGAACGACTCACGCTCATGCGTGAGCACCAAGCGCACGTCACCACCCAGATCGCTGGGCTCACCGAGTCCCTGGACCTGATCCGGTTCAAGGTCGGGGTGTACGAGGACCTTGTCGACCAAGGCGGCGCCACCGCCCATCAATGTCACGCCCCATCCCCTTCGGCTGACGAAGAACTCACGCCGAGCCTTCGCCACGGAGCAGTGGTCGAGTAACCGGCACCGCACCACGCTCGCCGGCACCGGACGACGGCCACGGAGCCGGTCAACGACAACAGCCCCCCGGAGCTGCGGCGACCGACGACAACGCCGCCGGGCGCCGTCCATCGGCGCGCGACGCCGCCCCGCCTATCCGCGCGGCCTCTTACTCGTCCAGGGAGTGACCGGGGCCGGTTCCGTAGCGGCGCGGCGGCCGGACCCGAGCGCCCCGGCCAGCGTGGAGGCGACGATCAGCAGAGCGAGGACGACGGTCATCGTGAGCCGGAGTCCGATGTGGTCGGCGAGGAAGCCGAGTGCGGGCGGGCCGACGAGGAAGGCGATGTACCCCGCGGTGGCGACCGCGCCGACCCGTGCCGCCGCGTCGTGCGGGTGGTCGCCCGCCGCGGAGAGGGTGACCGGGAAGCCGAGCGAGGCGCCGAGTCCCCACAGCACCGTGGCGGCGCCCGCCACCAGCGGGCTGGGCGAGACGATCACCAACATCAGCCCCACGGCCGCGGTGACGGCGCTGACCCGGACGACCTTCACCCGGCCGAAGCGCTCCAGGAGGGGGCCGCCGGCGAAGCGGCCGAGCGTCATCGACGAGGCGAAGGCCAGGAAGGTCAGCGACCCCGCCGTGGCGCTCACGTGGTAGCCGTCCACCATGAGCAGCGGCAGCCAGTCGTTGGCGGCGCCCTCCGCGAAGGCCATGGCCAGGACGATCACCCCGATGAGGACCAGCCGCCGGTCCTGCCACACCCGCAGCCGGCCCCGCCAACCCCCCTGCCCCAAAGCGCCGTTGGCGGTACCGGCCGCCTCCCTCCCGGTGCCGTGCGGGATCAGGAGGACGGCCCGGACCGCGGCGGCCGCGATGAGCACCGCGACGGCCGACAGGTGCCGGCCGACAGGGAACGCGGCGGCGGTCAGCGCCATGCCCAGCAGTGCGCCGACGACGGTTCCGAGGCTGAAGCAGCCGTGCAGCACCGGCAGGACGGGCCTCTTGATGATGCTCTCGATGGCCGCGCCCTCGATGTTGAACGCGACCTCGGCGAGTCCCATCCCGCCACCGAACAGGGCCAGCCCGCAGAAGACCCCGCCCGCCAGCGACAGGCTCGTGCCCGCCGCGACGACCAGGAGCCCGGCGACGATCAGCGACGCGCCGACGCTGATCGTCGCCCGGCCTCCGTAGCGGCGCACGAGAGGTCCGGAGGCCGTGACGCCGGCCATCGAACCGGTGGAAAGACCGAACAGCACGAGCCCCATCGAGCCGGTGGACACGTCGAGGCCGTCCCGGACGGCCGGGGTGCGGGCCACCCAGGATGCCATGCCGGTGCCGGCGGCCAGCATGAAGAGAAACAGGGCGGTGCGCCAGCGGCGCGTAGGCCCTGTCTTCAAAGTCCCGCCTGCTCGGCGACGCCCGGCACGCACGCTCGCCGCGTTGTCGGGATCACCCCAGTACATCCAGTACTGGGGCGACCCTCCGCCTTGCGATCGCACGCACCGACCGCCGCCGAGCCCGCCCTCCGGGCGGACGGCGCTACTTTGAAGACAGGACCTAGCGGCGTCCATGACAGCGGGGCCTCAGCAGACGGGTCGAAGAAGGGGAGCGACAGGAGCGTACGGTCGTACGCCTTGAGTGTACGATCGTACGCATGACGGACCACTTCGCGGGAGACCCCCGTACCAACCATGAGCGGATGCTCGCCGGAGACCTCTACATCTCCGATGACCCGGACATCGCGAAGGCCCAGCAGCGAGCCGTGCGCCTGGCCGCCCAGTACCTCGCGGCGTACACGGAGGACGCCGATGCCGCGCAGCCCGTCGTCGCCGAACTCCTCGGCGGTCTCGGCGCGGGTGCCCATATCCGGCCGCCGCTCTACGTCGACTACGGCACGTACATCACGGTCGGCGAGGACACGTTCATCAACTACAATCTCACCGCACTCGACGTGGCACCCATCACCATCGGGCGCGACTGCCAGATCGGGCCGAACGTGCAATTGCTCACCCCCACCCACCCGGTGGAGCCGGAGCCGCGCCGGGACAAGCTGGAGGCGGCCAAGCCGATCACGATCGGCGACAATGTCTGGCTCGGCGGCGGAGCGATCGTGCTCGCCGGGGTGACCATCGGGGACAACAGCGTCATCGGCGCCGGAGCCGTCGTGACGAAGGACGTCCCCGCCAACGTGGTTGCCGTGGGCAATCCGGCCCGGCTGGTCCGCTCGATCTAGAAAGGGGAAGCACCGTGGCGACCGGAAGGAACGACCCCGAGCGGCGGGATCGCATCATCACCGCCGCGCTCGACCTGATCGCGGAGGAGGGGGTCGCCGGGACGTCGCACCGCAAGGTCGCCGCCCGCGCCGGAGTGCCACTCGGATCGATGACGTATCACTTCGGCGGCATGGACGAGCTGTTGCGGGAAGCGTTCATCCGCTTCTCCAGCAGTATCGTGGCCGTCTTCGAGGAGCGTCTTGGCGCCGCGAACACCCCTGACGAGGCCCGGGAGGCGGTCGCCGACCTCGTCCACCACCTGTCCAGCGGGAATCAGCGCGAACTCGTCCTCACTCACGAGCTCTACACGCTCGCCGCCCGGAAACCCGCCTACCGCGAGCTGACCCGGGAGTGGATGCGCCGCAGCCGCCGTGCGCTGGAGTGGCACTTCGACCCGGCGACGGCACGGCAGCTCGACGCGCTGATCGAGGGGCTTTCCATCCACCGCGCGCTTGAGACCGAACCGCACGACCGCGCCCTGACCGTCGAGGCGATCGCCCGCATCACGCAGGGCGCACGCGGGAATCCCTGACCCGCGTCCCAGGACCCCTGGCCGGCACCCCACCTGACCAAGGTGCCGGCCAGGTCACACCCGTCACCACCCGGACCGGGATCGGGATCCGGCGCAATCCGCGGCGGAAGCGCCGACGGCACCCCTGACGCGATCGTAAACCGCCCTGAACTGGCTTACCACAGAAGTGATTTACCCGGCCCTGCCCGCCTTCAGGCCCTCTACGCGCGTGACGACGGCCGCGGTGATGAACATCAACTTCTCACGTCAACCGCACCCGGAACTGAGCGCAGAACGGGTCAATCGCCGTTCCGCTGAAGTTAATTGTCGCGCTCAGGCGGATCCGCTGAGGCTCCTGTTGCACACCTGCGGGCAGCGGTCCGGCGCGCGGGTGGCGGATCACCAGTCGTGGACGGTCCCGTCGTGGAGGCGGTTGACCGGCAGATACGCCGGGTCGTACGGGTGGGCCGCTGCCAGCTCCTCGTCCAGCTCCACCCCGATGCCGGGGGCCTCGCCCGGGTGCAGGTACCCGTCGGTGAAGGCGTAGGAGTGCCGGAACACCTCGTGGGTGAGGGGGGTGTGGCCCGAGTACTCCTGGATGCCGAAGTTGTGCACGGCGAGGTCGAGGTGGA
Organism: Streptomyces sp. NPDC056835; assembly: GCF_042789485.1. NCBI lineage: Bacteria > Bacillati > Actinomycetota > Actinomycetes > Kitasatosporales > Streptomycetaceae > Streptomyces > Streptomyces sp. NPDC056835. The sequence continues at coordinate 204,201 of NZ_JBHUBB010000012.1, read as the reverse complement.
CGGCGGCGGCCATCCCGACCGGGGAGATGTCCTCCGGTCCGTGCACGGCGCTCTTGATCTGGTACTGGGCGGCGAAGTCGAAGAGCTTGCGCAGCGGTGTGACGCCACCGAAGTGGGTGACCGCGGACCGCACGTAGTCGATCAGCTGCTCGGTGATCAGTGCCTGGTAGTCGTACACCGTGTTGAACACCTCGCCGATGGCCAGCGGCGTGGTGGTGTTGCGGCGCACCAGACGCAGGGCCTCCTGGTTCTCGGCGGGCGTGCAGTCCTCCAGCCAGAACGGCCGGTAGGGCTCCAGGTCCTTGCCGAGCCGGGCGGCCTGGATCGGGGTGAGCCGGTGGTGGGCGTCGTGGAGGAGCGGCAGTTCGGCGCCGAACTCGGCACGTACCGCCTCGAAGACGGCCGGCATGTGGCGCAGGTAGGCCTCGGTGTCCCAGTCCTCCACCAGCGGGCGGGCCTGCTGGTGGAGGACCGGCGCGCCGACGTCGTCGGTGTCGGACACCCCGTAGACGGCCTTGAGGCCGGGGATGCCGGACTGGATACGGACGGCGGGGTAGCCCTCGGCCAGCCTGGCCCGTACGGAGTCGAGGAGTTCGGGTATGTCCCGGCCGTTGGCGTGGCCGTAGGTGCGGACGCGTTCGCGGCTGGCGCCGCCCAGCAGCTGGTAGAGCGGGAGCCCCGCGGCCTTCGCCTTGATGTCCCAGAGCGCTACGTCGACGGCGGCGATGGCGGCCATCGTCACCGGTCCCCGCCGCCAGTACGCTCCCCGGTACAGCGACTGCCAGGTGTCCTCGATCCGGTGCGGATCGAGGCCGACGAGCAGGGGCGCCACATGGTCGGTGAGGTAGCTGACCACGGCGAGTTCCCTGCCGTTCAGGGTGGCGTCGCCGAGGCCGGTAAGGCCCTGGTCGGTCGTCAGTTTCAGGGTGACGAAGTTGCGGCCGGGGCTGGTGACGACGACCTTCGCGTCGACGATCTTCATATGTGTGTTCTCTTTCCGGATGTCGGAGGGGTGGGGGTCAGCCCTGGGCCGGTGCGGAGGCTGTCCTCCGGCTGCCGCTGGGCAACGGCTTCTCAGCCCTTGGTGGCGCCGGAGGTCAACCCGGCGACCAGGTATTTCTGCCCGAGGACGGCGGCCAGTACGACCGGCACCGTGATGAGGGTGGCGGCCGCCATCAGGCCGCCCCAGTCGGTGCTCGCGTAGGAGATGAAGTTGAACAGGGTCACCGGAACGGTCTGGGTCCGGTCGTCGGCGAAGACCAGCGCGAACATGAAGTTGTTCCAGCTGAAGACGAAGGCCAGCAGTGAGGCGGTCGCGGTGCCCGGCGCCGCGAGTGGCAGCGAGATCCGCCAGAAGGCGCCGAAGGCGCTCAGCCCGTCGGTGCGGGCGGCCTCCTCCAGTTCGACCGGCAGCCCCGCGAAGAAGCTGATCATGATCCACATGATGAGCGGGACGGAGACGAACATGTGGCTCAGGACCAGCACGGTGTAGGAGCCGACGAGGCCCATCCGCGCGAACAGGTAGTACCAGGGGACGAGCAGCGAGATCGCCGGGACGATGCGCGCGACGAGGATCAGGGAGCCGGTGCGGTGCATGTTGAACCGGCCCACGGCCCAGGCCGCCGGTACGGCGATGACGGCGGAGAGGACCGTCGACACCAGCCCGACCAGCAGCGAGTTGCCCATGGAGCGCACGATCTGCCCGGCCTCGACGATGCTGCGGAAGTTGTCCAGGGTGGGCCTGAACCACAGGCCGACCGATGGGTCGGTGACCTGCACGTTGGTCTTGAAGGCCGCGGCGAACATCCACACGATCGGCAGCGCGAAGACGAGCGTCACGATCGTGATGGCGGTGCCGCGCAGCCACGACCATGTCCCGCGCCGGCGGGCCCGCGGGGCGTTGTGCGGGACGGCCGACGGGCGCGTGGCACGGGAGACGGTGGCACTCATGCGTTCTTCCTTCCGCCACGGCGGCGCAGCAGAACCACGACACCGATGATGAAGAGCGTGAACAGGACCAGGACGGCGGCGGCCAGGCCGTACTCCTGGTAGTCGAAGGTGAGGCCGTAGGCGTAGACGTTGAGGGTTTCCACCTCGAAGTCCGAACCGCCGCCGGCGCCCTTGGTGGCGTAGAGGATGTCGAAGGTCTTCAGCGCGTCGACGGCACGCAGCACCAGTGCGGTGGCGAGCGTGGGTCCGAGCATCGGCAGGATGACGTGCCGGAACCGCTGCCAGCTGTTGGCTCCGTCCACCAGGGCGGCTTCCTCGGGCTCCTCGGGCAGCGTGGTCAGCCCGGCGAGCAGCAGCAGCGTCATCATCGGCGTCCACTGCCATACGTCGATGAGCATCAGCGTGGGCAGCGACTGGCTGACCGAGCCCAGGAACTCCTGCCGGGGCAGGCCGACCGCGGCGAGCAGGTGGTTGGCTATGCCATTGGTGGGGTCGAGGATCAGCAGCCACAGGATGCCGATCGCGACGGGCGTGGCGAGCAGCGGGATGATCAGGACGGTGCGCACCCAGCGCATCCCCCGGAACGGCTTGCGCATCAGCATCGCCAGGGCGAGCCCGAGCGCCGTCTCCAGCACCACCGCACCGACGGTGAAGACCAGGGTGCGGCGGGCGGCCGGCCAGAACCTGCGGGTGTCGCCCAGCGCGTCGGCGAAGTTGCGCAGGCCGATGTGGGTCCTGTCGGCGTTCACCGCGCCGAAGGCGTCGGTCAGGCTGAGGTCGAGGGTGAAGACCAGCGGGAAGACGATCATCAGGCCCACGAAGAGCAGCGCCGGAGCGAGCATCGCCCACTTCAGCCGCCGGTTGGCCTGCTCGAAGGTGCGCGGCCGGCGTACGCGGGGCGGCTTCGCATCCGACGGTCGGGCAGCGGTGCGGGCCGTGGAGACCTCGGTGGTCGACATCAGGACTCCTTGTGGCGGTTGTCGCGTACCAGGAACTCGGCGAACTCCGCGTCCGCGTCGCGCACGACAGGGCGTACGGACTGGCCGAGGATGCCCGCGACCAGCGGACGGCCCACGATGTCGCGGGCCCGGCCGACCTGGAGGACCCGGGGCCGGTCGTAGCCGCGGCCGCGCTCCGCGTTGATCCGCATCGCCTCGGCGAGATCCGGCGGGAAGGAGGCCAGCGTCTTCGGGTCGGACCACACCGAGGAGCGGGCGCCAGGTATGCCGTCGGACTGGAGGGCGGCCGACATCTCGGGACCCGCGGCCCACCTGATGAACTCCCAGGCGTCGTCGCGCAGCAGGGAGAAGGTGTTGATGCCGAGGCTCCAGGACGGGATGTTGTGCGGCCTGGCACCGGCCGGACCGGCAGGGAAAGGCGCGAAGCCGACGCTCTCGCGCACCTTGGACACCTTCGGGTCGAGGAAGCTGCTGTAGATCGCGTCGGCGTCGATGTAGAACGCCGCCTTGCCCTGCGCGAAGATCGGCATCGCCTGTTCGAGGCTCATGTTGGTCGCCCCGGGCGGCCCGGCCTTGGCCAGCAGACCGCCGTAGTACTCGTACGCCGCCAGGGCCTCAGGGCTGCCGATGCCGGACTTCCCGTCGACGACGAAGTCTCCGCCGTGCGAATAGAGGAAGCTCGACCACTGGGAGACGGCGCCGCTGCGCTGGCCCCGGCCGACGTAGCCGTAGAAGCCCTGCTCGCGCCGGGTGAGTTCCCGTGCGGCGTCCATCAGCGCGTCCAGGGTGCGCGGCGGCCCGCCGAGGTCCTCGACCAGGTCCTTGCGGTAGTAGAGCGCGGGGCGTTCGGTCACCACCGGGACGCTCAGCACCTTCCCCGCGGTCACGGACGCCTCGCGCGGGGCCTTCTGGAAGTCCGGCCAGTCGAACGCCGCGTCGTCGACGCGGTCGCTGAGGTCGGCGAGCCAGCCGTTGTGGCCGAAGACCAGCTGCTCCTGGAGTGCGCGGACCATCATCACGTCCACGTCGGTGCCGGAGGCGTTCAGCTTGACGTTGTAGCTGCTCGCGAGCTGGTCGGCGGTGAGCAGGGTCATCGAGACCCGCCGCCCGATCCGCTCCTCGAACTCCTCGGTACGGCGCTTGATCGCCTGGGACCACACATGGTTGATCGCCATGACCCGCAACGGGGTGTTGGCCGAGGGCTTCCCGCCCCCGGTCGAACAGGCGCTCAGCACCCCCGCCCCGGCGGCCCCCGCGGCCAGCCTCCCGAAGGCGCGCCGGCTCAGGAGCTGGCTGCTCGTGGACATCCTTGTCCTCGTCTCTCTGCGATGTCGTGCGGTGTCGCGTAGTGCCGTGCGGTGTCTCGTGGTGCCGTGCGGTACGCGTCGCGTCCCGGCCCGCGCCACTCCGACCTTATTGGTCCAACTGGTAGGACCAGTTGGTTCAGACGGGACCGTAACAGCAGAAGAGGCATGTCGACCAGCCCCCTGAAGGGAAGTCCGGTGAAGGAAAGTCTTGTGAAGGGAAGTCCTGCGGAACCGGTCACCGAACCGGTCGCCGATCGGGCGCTGGACTATTCGCCCGTTCGGTTGCCGCCCCGTCGGCCCTCGGTCTGGCCCAGCAGTGTCTCGATGTGGTTGCGTGCCATGGTGTCGACCCGCAGATCGAGATCCGCCCCGTAGGTACGCAGGCCCAGCATCAGGTGCTCCCGCATCCGCGCGCAGGCGAGGTCCACGTCCCGCGCCTCGACCGCCTCGAAGATCTCCGGGTGGTGCGGCACACCGGCCTCACCGATCGATGGATCGGAGTTCGAGCGGAGCATCATCTCGAACATCATCCCGCTGATCGAGGACAGCATGATCCGCAGGACCGGGTTCTTGCTCGCCACCGCGATGGCGTCGTGGAAGTCCATGTCGGCCTGGGCCTTGATGACGACATCGGTCGCCGACTCCAGGGCGTCCCGTGCGGACCGCATGGTCGCGATGTCCTCGTCCGTCGCCCGCTGGGTCGCCAGCCGGACCATCTCGACCTCCAGCGGGATCCGTGCCTCGATGAGCTGCCGGACGGTGGGGCGGCCCGCCCGGTACAGCGCGTCGTACCCTCTGGCCTGCCCCGAGGACTGTTCGCGGACGAAGGAGCCACGCCCCGGGGCGACTTCGATCAGGTGCTGCGCCTCCAGCCGCCGGAGGACCTCGCGCACGACGTTCCTGCTGGAACCGAACTGGGCGGCGAGTTCGCGCTCCGAGGGAAGTTTCGTCCCGACGGCGATCTCTCCGGACCTGATGTCGTGTTCCAGCTGGCGGGCGATGCGCTCCGTCAGGAGTCCGCGCCGGGCGGGGTCCGAGACCGGGCCCGACCGCTCGGAACCTGACGGGGAGGAGGGGGCGGACGGCTGCATGGTCGCAGCGTACAGCCAGGTCGCGGCCCGTACGTGGCCCCCCGGCCCGGCTGCGTACACCCCGTCCGCCGCACCTCACGGCCTCCGGCCCGCGCACCGCCCCACGGCGCCCCCCGGGGCCTCCGGCGCAAGGGTGATCAGCCTCGATCTTGAGGGTCACCCGGCTCGACTCGTTGTCCAGCCGATGGAAGGGAAGGTGACGACTCCGGCGTGATGGCCGCCCTCCAGGCTGTGAGATGAGGGGAAAGCGCAATCTTTCCAAGCGAGTTGGAAAGACAGTCAAGTCCGCGTCGAGTCCACATCGTTTGGGGTTCGCGGCTATGCTTTGCGTTGCTCGTTCGATATTCGCTGCTACCTGCGTCGGCCTCATTCGAGGCCGAGTCCCGCAACTGCGGGACCAACAGCGGCGAAAGGAGCCCGAGCATGGCAGGAGAAGAACGGAACGAGGGAGACGACGCCCCGGACGGGAGTCCGCTTCCCAAGTGGGTGCGGATCTTGGTCGCGGTGCTGACCCCCTTGGCGCCCGTTCTTGTGGTGTGTGTAGACGCGTACGCGCGCTGATGCGTGCGTAGGGGTGTGGCTACGGTCGTCGGCGCTTCACGAGGTGAGGTTCGGCCGGCTCGAAAACGGCCGAACCTCACCTCGCACTACATGCGCTGTGGGCCTGCCCCTGGCTGACACCAGGGGCGGGCCCAACTTGCGCACGGGCCTTGAAAGCAGGGGGCACCGATCAACCCAAATAGTACAGCTCGCGTCACGGTCCACCGCCCGGAACTGTACACCGGGTCCGACTCTTATGACGTGACTCAGATCGACGGGCTCGACAGGTTTTTCAGCGTCATGGACCGTGTCCGATGTCGCTGTCGGACCCCGGTGAGAGTGCGATCTCCGAGGGGTCGGTCACATGACGCTGCGGTCACGCCCTCCGGGGGACCGCGGCCGCGGGGGTCTGTTCGCCCGTCCGTTCCGGGTCGTACCCGGTGAAGGGACGGTCGAAGAGCCAGTTGTAGAGCATTCTTGAACTTGTCCAGGTAGTTCACCGACGCGATCGAGTTGAGGCCGACGGTCACCATCCCGGCATAGCCCTCGACCGGCGCGGTGCCGGTCACCTGGTTCTCCGTGGCCGGTGAGTTCCAGGCCGACCACCGTGCCCCCACGGCGCCGGTCTACCAGCAGATCATGCGCGAGCACGTCCCGGCGATGAGCAAGGCCGTTGACCTGTACGCCGCCACGCGCGAGCAGGTACTGAAGCGGGAGGCCGTGCTCACCGGCTCCTGAGCGGGCAGCACGGCGGTCACCGGATACCGGGCGTCGCACCAGGGCCGGGGCCCTACGGACACCCCGTAGGGCCCAGCCCTGGTATGCGGGTGTCGGACCGGCGGTCTTCGACGGCAGCTACTCGGTGTACGACGGCACCGGGTGGCGCCGTACGAAGTCCAGGGCCAGGGCCACGGCCCGGTACGGGTCCTGGCCCCCGATGAACTCCAGTCCCACCAGGCCGCGGTAGCCGGCGTCGGCCAGTGCTCGGCGGACGGCGTTGAAGTCCAGTTCCCCGGTGCCGGGGGAGCGGCGGTCGGGGAGATCGGCGAACTGGACGTGCAGGGTGTCGGGCGCGTGGCGGGCGATGGCCGCCTCGACATCCTCGCGGCTGCGGGCCAGGTGGTAGACGTCGAGCAGGATGCCCGCGTTGTCGGCCCCGGCGTGCCGGAGATCCGCGATCAGCTCGGCGGCCCGGGGCAGGTCGGGGAGCAAGTAGCCGGGGTTGTCACCGGCGTTGAGCGGCTCGATCAGTATCGAAGCACCCGCGCGACGGGCCTCGGCGGTGGCGAAGAGCAGGTTCTCGCGGGCCGTACGGTGCTGCCGCTCGGGTGTGTGTCCCGGACGCCGGTTGCCGTAGGGAAGGTTGAGCAGCCGGCAACCCGTCACCTCGGCGGTGCGGACGGCCGCCACGATGCTCGCCCGGCAGCGGTCGACCTGCCCGGGGTCGCTGAGCAGACCGCGCTCTCCCGCGTTCGTGTCGCCCGCGTCGATGTTCAGGCACACCAACTGGCTGTCGCAGGCCAGCAGGGCGGCCCGGAGCTGGGCTATCTGGGCCTCGACCGGCCCGCTGTCGGTGAAGGGCCACCACAGTTCGACCTGGTCGAACCCGGCGCGGGCGGCGAACCCTATGGCGTCGACGGCGGGCAGCCCGGACAGGCACAGCGACAGGTTCAGCGCGTACCTGCCCCGGGGCGCTCTTCCAGCCGTCACGCGGGCACCGTGCCGAGCAGCCGGCTGAGCGCCCCGGTCACCGCGGCAGCGGCGCGCTCGGCGTCACCGCCATCACCGCTGCCGCTGCGCCACGCCACATGGCCGTCCGGCCGGATCAGCAGGGCGGCGTCCGTGTCGAGCCGGTAGAGCCGGGCGAAATCCGCGGCGTGGACGTCGAAGTCGGGTCCGGGGGCGCGACGGATCTCGACGGGCAGTCCGAACCGCTCGGCCGCGCGCCGTACGGCGTCCGCCCACACCGGCCCCCCGGCGCCGTGCGTGCGGGTCCGCGGGCGAGCCGAACGGCGGGCCGCGACCTCGATCACGTCGCCGGGCTCCGTGAGCGCGGCCTCGATGATCGGCTGGAGCTGCGGGAGCAGCCCGAGCACGGCGTTGGTGCCCAGTCCCGGCAGGCCGAGCCGCTTCGGCAGCGGGATCAGCGGGGCGATCCGCCGCTCGCCGTCCAGCAGGACTCCGGGCTGCTCGGCGCCCGCCGGTCCGAAGCTGACGATTTTCATGACTGCTCTCCTTCGCGGGCGGACCGCGCGGCGACGAGGAAGTCGAAGTCGCAGCCCTCGGGGCTCTGGGTGATGTGCCGGTGGTAGAGAGCCGCGTAGCCGCGCTCGGGAGCCGCGGGCACGGCGGCCGGTGTGCGCCGGGCCAGTTCGGCCGCTTCGACCTCCAGGTCGAGCCGGCCGGTCATGGCGTCGAGCACGATGACGTCGCCGTCGGCCACCAGGCCCAGCGGGCCGCCGGCGGCGGACTCGGGGGCGACGTGCAGCACGACGGCCCCGGTGGCGGTGCCGCTCATCCGGGCGTCGGAGATCCGCACCATGTCGGTGACGCCCTTGTCCAGCAGCTTGCGGGGGATGGGGAGTTGGCCGACCTCGGGCATGCCGGGCCCGCCGAGCGGTCCGACCCCGCGCAGCACCAGCACCGAGTCCGCGTCGACGTCGAGGTCCGGGTCGTCGATACGCGCGTGCAGATCGGCCGGCCCGTCGAAGACGACCGCCCGGCCGCGGTGCCGCCACAGGCCCGGCTCGGCACCGGACCGCTTGAACACGGCACCGTCCGGCGCCAGCGTGCCCCGCAGCAGGGCGAGTGCACCGGACTCGAACACGGGCTCCGCGGCAGGCCGCAGCGCGGGGCTCTCGGTACGGCCGTCCTGCTCCCGGTGCCGCTCCAGCACCGCGGACCAGGGCTCACCTGTCCCGGCGAGCGCGTCGGTGTGCACCAGATGGCCGAGCCGGTCCAGTACGGCGGGCAGCGCGCCGGCGTCCTGGAGGTCTTCCAGCAGATGGGGCCCTGAGGGACGCACATCGGCGAGGACCGGCGTGGTCCGGCTCCACTCCGTCATGGCGTCGAGGCCGAGCCGGTGACCGAGCCGTCCGGCGATGGCCTCCAGGTGGATCACGGCATTGGTGGATCCGCCGACCGCGCACAGGACACGGAAGGCGTTCTCCAGGGCCTCGGGGGTGATGAACTGGTCCGGGGCGCGCCCCGAGCGGGCCAGTTCGACCGCGCGCCGGCCCGTGGCCTCCGCCGCGGCGGCCCGTGCGGCACTGGTCGCGGGCAGCAGGCTGGTGCCCGGCAGGGCCATGCCGAGGGTTTCGGCGAGCAGCGCCATGGTGACCGCCGTACCGAGCACGTTGCACGTCCCGACGCCGGGGATGAGACACCCTTCCAGGCGTGCCCACCGCACGTCGTCGATCTCGCCGTTGCGGCGCTTGTCCGCCAGCGGCCACAGGTCGTCGATGGTCTGCGGCTCGCCGTTCCAGCGTCCGGTGGCGCGCGGGCCTGCCGCGAGGGCGATCGCCGGCTTACCGGCGCTGGCCGCTCCCATCAGCTGGGCCGGGACCGTCTTGTCGCAGCCGCCGAGCAGCACCACCCCGTCCAGGGGCGAGGCGGTGATCATCTCCTCGACGTCCATCGCCATCAGGTTGCGCAGATAGAGCGTTGTGGGCCGGACGAACGGCTCGGACAGGGAGATGGTCGGGAACTCCAGCGCCAGACCCCCGGCCCGGGTGATCCCGCGCTTGACCGCCTCCGCGAGCTGTCTGAGCCCGGCGTTGCACGGGTTCAGCTCGCTCCAGGAGTTGGCGATGCCGATGACGGGCCGTGCGCGCACGGACTGCTCACTTCGGCCGCTGCCGCGCAGGAAGGCGCGATGCAGGAAGCCGTCACGGTCGGAGGAGTGGAAGGCGTCCCCGTTCCGTGTCTGGGTGCCGATCTGGGACATGGGCTCACTTCTCTGCTCTGCGGGTCGGTCTCATATGCCGGTCGGGCGAAGGGCCGGCGGTGCCTTGGGGGATGGCCTGCCGAGCGGCTGCTCGCAGGGCCGGTGTGCTTATCCACGGGCGGCGGGCGCCGCTGACCATCCGGCGCCGGTGTTGTCAGGCGGGGTCAGTTCCACGGGGTGGGCCAGTTCCACGCGGTCGCGCTTGGTGTACAACTCCCAGTAGCGCTCGGCGAGTTCGTCCGGGTGCACGAGCGGAACGTCACCGCCGGCACCCTCGGCCGCCGCGCTGCCGGTGATCACGGCGGCGACGGTGGGGGTGCCGGCGTAGACACCGGTTCCCCGCAACTCGCCGCTGAGGGAGTACGGATAGTTGCGGGCGGCTGCCGCGAGCGGGCCCGGGCCGCTCGTGAATGAGGCCCCGAGACCGGGACCGGCGCCGAAGACGGCGATCACTTTCGACATGGGACGTCACCTTTGTCGCGAGTTATCTTGACAGTGGGGTCGACTTCCCTTCCGGTCGTGACACATATCTTGACCATTGGGTCAAATTGCGTTCGGAGGGTACGTGCGACCATGAACACCGACCACATGACCAGGAGGAACACCGGATGCGGGCCGACGCGCAACGCAACGCGGAGAAGCTGCGAAGAGCGGCTGCCGAGCTCTTCCGGGAACGAGGTCTCCAGGCACCCTTGAAGGAGATCGCCCGGCGGGCCGGGGTGAGCCACGGCACCCTGTACAACCTCTTCGGCACCCGTGAGGCGCTGATAGACGACGTCGTCGCCGACCTCGCCGCGGAGCGGCTGGAGGAGGTGGCCCGCGAGGCCCTGGCCCGGGAGGACGCCTGGGACGGATTCGCGTACTACATCGAGAAGATCTGCGAGCTGCAGGTCAGCGACCCGGCGATGGGCGACGTCGTCACCGGGCGCTACCCGGACGCCGAGCGGCTGATGGCCGTGTGCGAGAGCGCCCGCGCCGACAGTATGCGGATCATCGAGCGCGCCCAGCGGGCCGGCGGCCTGCGCCCGGACTTCACCGGCGGGGACATGGTGTTCGTCTTCGGCACCAACGCCCTGATCGCCCGGGCCGCCAAGGACACCGCCCCCGACACCTGGCGCCGGGGCATCGCCTTCCTTCTCGACGGCCTGCGCAGTGAGGCCGCCCACCCACTGCCCAGCGCGCCGCTGACCCCGCGGCAGCTCCACGAGGTGATGACCAACGTCACCGGCGCCGCCTGACCGCACCCGGCGGGAACCGGCGCCGGCCGCACGGACGCCTCCGGCGACCGGGGTGCGGCTGTCTGCCGTAGCCGGGTGACCCGAGGTCGCCCACGGGCTGGGCGGGCGGGATAGGGAAGTTCTGGTTGAAGACCTCATGGGGGTCGTACTGTCCTTTCGCCTTCCGCGGCCGGTCCAGCGTGGGCTCGGGGAACGCCTCCCGGAGCAGTTCCTTTTCCTTGCCCGACTCGAACTCGGCCGCCGGTCGTCGGTCTCGCGTGCGTATGGACGGGATGCCTCCCTCAAGTGGCTGTGCGGGTGGAGTGGACTGCGCCCGGGGCGGGAGAGGGGGCCGGGCGCCTCCGCGTGGATTCAGCGCCTGACGGCTGATGTGGCGGCCGGTGACAGGACGCCGGAGCCCGGCACCCCATGCCTGCCCGGCCCGGTGACCGGGCTGTCCCTGTCGTAGGCGCGGGCGAGCTGGGCGAGGTCGAGAGCGGAGCCGCCGGAGCCCGCCAGCGCCGCGAACACCTGGTGGGCGGTGTGGAAGACGGGCGCGTCCAGGTCGACTTCCGCGAGTGCCTCGGCGACCTGCTCCTGCACGGGGAGCAGTCCGCCGATCGTCGCTCCGGAAGGGGCCGTGGACGGCGTGAGAGCGGCCGGGAGGCAGTAGTCCAGCATCGCGCCGGCCGCCCAGCCGGACATCAGCACGGTCTTCGCCCGCGCCGCGTCCAGACCCAGTCGGCCGAGCAGGGCCGCCGCCTCGGCAGCTGCCGCCACATGGACGCTGACCAGCAGTTGGTTGACCATCTTGATCTGCAGTCCGGCGCCGGAGGGGCCGAGGTGCAGCAGTTCGGAGCAGTAGGTGCCGACCAGCGGGCGGACGGTGTCCAGGTGTTCCGGCTGTCCGCCCGCCATGCCGGTCAGCCGGCCCTCGTGGGCGCGCCGCGGCCCGCCGGTCACGGGGATGTCGAGGAATCCGGCGTCCAACTCGCTCGCCCGGGCGGCCAGGGCCCGTGCGACACGCGGCGCGAGCGTCCCGTGCTCAACGAGCAGATGTCCGGCGCGGATCCCGGCGAACAGGCCGTCGGAGCCGTGATAAATGGCGTGCACGGCCTTCTCGTCCAGCAGGCAGCCGACGAGGACATCGCTGGCCGCGGCGAGCTGGGCCGGAGTGTCGGCGAGCGTGGCGCCGGCGTCGGTCAGTGCCGCCACCTTCGCGGGTGTGCGGGCATGGACGGAGATCGGGTAGCCGGCGGACAGCAGACGCCGGGCCATGGGAAGCCCCATGACTCCCGCGCCCACAAAACCGACTCGTGGCAATGCGCTCACGTCCGCTCCTTCGCGGTCGTTCCGTCCGCTGCTCCGCTGCTCCGCTCGGTCGGCGCCGGGCGGAACATCTCCAAGCTTCTGGAGTATTTATGAGATGTCAATGGAGTCTTACAGATATATTTCATCGCGCGCGGGTGGGTGCGGAGTGGGCTGCCCGTTGACCCGACGGGCTCGTGGGGAATCCGCGGACTGATTTGTCTACCGGCGCATGCCCACGAACGCGTCGACCATCGCGCCGGCCACCTCGGTGAGGTGCCCGCTCATGAGGCGGCGGGCCTTGTCGGGATCGCCGTCGCGGATGGCGGCGAGCAGATCGTGGTGGGCCGTCAGCTCCACACCGGACGTCAGATGGCTTTCCGCGTCCGGCATGAGGTGGTGCAGCCGCCGCACCTCGTCGAGCTGACCTTCCAGGACGGTGGTGGCGCGCTGGTTGCCGGTGACGGCCGCCACCCGGGTGTGGAACGAGCGTGCCGCCTGCAGCGGTGACGCGAGATTCCGTCCGGTCCGCGACTGCTCGGCGCACAGGTTCGCGAGCTGTTCGAGGTCGGCCTCGGTGTGCCGGGTGGCGGCCGTGGCCGCCATCGCCGGCTCCAGCATGTGGCGGATCTCGAACACCTCGCGGATGTCCTCAAGGCGGACTGGACGCACGATGTAGCCCTTGCGGGGCATGACCGTGACCCAGTCCTCCTGCACGAGCAGCCGCAGCGCCTCGCGTACCGGCGTCTTGGACACGCCGTACCGGTTCGCCAGCTCCGGTTCCAGGAGCAACTGGCCCGGACCGCAGTGGGCTTCGAGGATGTCCTCCTTCAGGCGCCGGTAGACCTGCTCGGTGAGCGAGAGCCGTGGCGCGGGGCTGTCATGCCTTGCCTCGGCCGGGAGGATGGACCGCCGCCGCTCGCTCATCGCACGCCGCCTCTCTCAGATCTCAGAAAAATATCTGGCGTACGTGAGATGAGTCAACGCGACGGGGTGTCAGTCGAGGCCGTCGGCGCCCCCCTCCGGATCGCGGACTGCCCTTCAGGCGTAACTTGACCCCACGGTCAAGATGCGTGTTACGATCGAACGGAAGTCGACCCAAGGGTCAAGATATCCGCGAGGGGAAACCATATGTCGAAAGTGATCGCTGTCTTCGGTGCCGGTACCGGCCTCGGAGTGTCCCTGGCCCGCCGCTTCGGCCGCGAGGGATTCCGGGTCGCCCTGGTCGCCCGCCGCGAAGACCGGCTGGACACCCTCGTCGCGCGGCTCACCGCGGAAGGTATCGAGGCCGCGGCATTCCCCGGCGACCTGTCGCTCCCCGCGCAAGCCCCGGCCCTGGTCGACGCCATCCGCGCGCGCTTCGGACGGATCGACGTCGTCGAGTACGGGCCGATCGCCGGCGACATGGCCTTCACCCCCGCCACCCAGCTCGACGCCGCCACAGTCGAGGAGTTCTCGCGGCTCCTGCTGCTCACCCCCGTGGAACTCTTCCGCACCGTACTCCCGGAGATGACCGAACGCGGAGACGGCGCCCTCCTGATGACCACCGGCTACACCGCCGTACAACCATTGCCGTACATGAGCGGCCCCGGCCCCCTCGCCGCCGCCGCCCGCAACTACATCCACTCCCTCAACGGCGAACTCAAAGACACCGGCGTCTACGCCGGCACCCTCACCATCGCCTCCCTCGTCAGCGGCAGCGAAGCCGCCCAACGCGCCCGGACCGGCGACACCAAAGGTGTCGGCGGCCACATCCCCACCGTCCACCCCGACGAACTCGCCCAGCACTACTGGGACATGTACACCCAGCGCAACCGCACCGAACAAGCCCACCCGGCCGAACTGACCCCACCCGACAACACTGCCGCATGGTCCCCCACCGCCAACGCCAACGGATAACACCCCTCCCACGCCCCCACACCACACAACCCCACCGGCCCGGCCCCGGCATCCGTCCTGCCCGGCATGGGGTTTCGCGGCCCGACGTGGCCGGCGGCTGGTCAAGACCTCCTTGATGGCGAGGCTCACAACTGCCCTCGTCCGCACCGCCGCCAACAGATACCCACGACACCCGTGCCGCGGCGCGGGTTCCACCCACGCGCGAAGGAGCCAAAGCCATGACCACAGGAACTCCCTCCGACTCTCCCTCCGGCCGTCCCGTCGTCCTGGTCCATGGGATCGCCACGAACACGGAAGCGCTGTGGCGCACTGCCGGATGGATTGACGCCTTCGAGGCCGCGGGCCGCACGGTCATCGGCCTGGACCTGCCCGGGCACGGCACCGAAACGGACAACCCCCACCGCGACCCCGTCGACACCCTGCTCGAACTCGCCACGAAACACGGCTCGATCGACACCGTCGGATTCTCTGTCGGTGCCTGGGCCGTACTGACCGCGGCAACCGAGCGGCCGGAGCTCTTTCACCGCGTCGCACTGCTGGGCGCCGCGGACTCGGTGCTCACCCAGGGGTTGCACACTCCGGTGATGCAGGCTCCCATGATCGCCATTCTCCGTGCGGATGAGGCGCCTGCGGACAATCCGATGGCGATCGCGATGCGCGCCATGGTGGCGGACTCCGGAAACGACCGCAACGCGGTGGCGGCGTACCTCGAAACGAAGAAGCGCTTTTGCACGCGCGAAGCCCTCACGGTCGTCACTTCCCCCACCCTGCTGGTTCAGGGAAGTGACGACGAGGCCGGCCCGTCCACGATGCTCGCGCGGACGATCCCCAACACGGAACTGCTGTCCATCGACCGGGCGCGCCACTTCGACATCCCCACCGGCGAACAAACCCTCACGGCCGTCACCGCGTTCATCACCCCGGCGAACTGACGAAAACGCAGAACGCCCGCGCAAGGCGATCGCACCGCGCGAGAAGCCGCAGTGGCCGGGGAACGGCTGACTCACCTCACGATCACGAGGGAGACGCTGTTGCCCTTGCGCCCAAAGCAAACAAGGGGCCTGATCTAAATGCGGTCTTGCGAACATCATTGATGTTCTGACTGTTCGAAGATATGGTGTGTGACCTCTTGTGCTTGATCTCCCGGGGGGCCTGCTTTGTCACGAGCACTCGCGGCCGACGGCGTCGCGGCCACTCCGTCCGCGATGCGCACGGTGTGGAACTCACCGCTCTACCGCGGGGCGACCCTCGCGCTGTTCCTGTCCGGGCTGGGTGCTTCGGCCGCCGCGCCGCAGATCACCCTGTTCCTCGTGGACGAACTGCACGTCTCGCTGACCACGGCCGGCCTGTACTACCTCACGAGCATCACCGCCCCGGTCGCCGGATACCTCATCGGCGCACGCTCGGACCGTACGGGGAGACGGCTCGGGCTCTTCCGGCTGTGCGCCCTGACGGGATTCCTCGGCTGGTCCGCCATGGCCCTGTCGGACCAGGTGTGGATGCCGTTCGTGATCGGTACGGTGGTCCTGGCCTTCTCCGGTGCGGCCGGGTCACAGTTGTTCGCCGCGGTCCACGACGACTTGCAGGCCACCGCCAGCCCCGTCGGTGACGGGATCGTCTCGATCGTGCGCATGGCGCTGACGGCCGGATGGATCGTAGGCCCGGTCGCAGGCGCGCTGCTGGCCACCGCCGCCGGACCGCGCGCGATGTTCGTGGCCACCGGGCTGTGCACCCTCGCGCAGATCGTCCCCATGAGCTTCGCGAGCACCCGATCGGCACGACGTGACGCCACGAGCACGGCCACACCACAGCCGCGGACGCCGGCCGAGCGCCCGGGAACGCGGGCCATGCTGCCCCTGCTCGCCTTCACCGGACTGTATGTGCTCGTCTACGCGGGAGAGCCGATCAAGTACGGCTACTTGACGATCTACATGCACAACGACATGCACCTGCCGACGGCGGTCAGTGGCGCGGTGATCGGCATCCAGCCCTTCATAGAACTGATCCTGATGCCGGTGGCCGTGATCGTCGCACGCCGGATCGGCATGATGCGCCTGATGGTCTTCGCCGCCGCCTTCGGCGTAGGAGCGAACCTCTGCTTTGCCCTGACCGGCAGCGCGGTCGGCATGTTCGCCGGACAGATACTCATGGGCGGGGTGTGGGGTGTCTTCGCCGCCCTGGGAATCATCGTCGCCCAACGGCTGCTGCCCGAAGCCGTCGCGACCGCCTCGGCCGTCTTCATGAGCTCCACCGCCATCGCCAGCGCCCTGGGCGGGCTGACGGGCAGTCTCGGCGTGGGTCTGTTCGGGCTGCCGCACGTGTTCCTCGCACCGGCCCTGTACGGCCTTGTGGCGACCGTCGGCATCGCCATCATGGGCCGCTCCCGGTACGCCGTGGGCTAGCTCCCGGTACGCCGTGGGCCAGGCCCTGTCTTCGAAGTCCCGTCTGCTCGGCGGCGTGATCCCGACAACGCCGCGAGCGTGCGTGCGCACCGGACGCTGCCGAGCCCGCCCTCCGGGCGGACGGCGCTACTTTGAGGACAGGACCTCGGACTTGTGGCCGCATGCCGCTCCCGGCTCTGATACGCACCCCTTGCCCCGGCCCGCCGCGCGCCCGCCCGGAAGTTCCTACCCGTGTCCTGTCTCCGGGCATCAGGCGTATGGTCTGTCGCCGCGGCCGCCCAGGGCGCTCCCGTACCCCGGCGGTCGCTCGTCGCCCGGACCGGGCGCCTCGCACGGCCGTCGGCGTGGGGGAGGATCCCTCCGACACCGCTCCGCTCGCGGGACCGTCCCCGCGCGTCTCACCGAAAGCTGTGAAAGGAAATTCCTGTGTCATCCTCTCCGCCCTATCTCGACCCCGCTCTGACTGTCACCGAGCGGGTCGACGACCTTGTCGGCCGTATGACGCTGCCCGAGAAGGTCGGCCAGATGCTGCAGTTGAATGCCAAGGAGGGCGTACACCTCGTCGCGGACATGCACGCGGGTTCCATCCTCCACGCCTCGCCCGAACGCGTTCTCGAAGCGGCCGAACTCACCGATCGGTCGCGGCTGCGCATCCCGTTGCTGGTGGCCGAGGACTGTATCCACGGACACTCCTTCTGGGAGGGCGCGACGATCTACCCGACTCAGCTGGGCATGGCCGCGACCTGGGACCCGGCCCTTGTCGAGCGGGTCGCCAGGGCGACGGCGGTGGAGGTGGCGGCGACCGGGGTCCACTGGACGTTCTCACCTGTGCTGTGCATCGCACGGGACCTGCGATGGGGCAGGATCAGCGAGACCTTCGGCGAGGACCCCTTCCTCATCGGCGAGCTGGCCTCCGCCATGGTCCGCGGCTACCAGGGCGACGGGCTCTCCGACCCGACAGCGATCCTCGCCTGCGCCAAGCACTTCGCGGGATACTCGGAGACCCAGGGCGGCCGGGACGCCAGCGAGGCCGACATCTCGCGGCGCAAGCTGCGCTCCTGGTTCCTGCCTCCCTTCGAACGCGTGGCCCGCGAAGGATGCCGTACGTTCATGCTCGGTTACCAGTCCATGGACGGTGTTCCGATCACGGTCAACAACTGGCTGCTCAACGACGTGCTGCGTGGCGAGTGGGGTTACACAGGCACGCTCGTGACCGACTGGGACAACGTCGGCCGCATGGTGTGGGAGCAGCGGATCCACAGCGACTACACACAGGCTGCGGCGGCAGCGGTCCGCGCGGGCAACGACATGGTGATGACGACACCGAAGTTCTTCGACGGGGCGCAGGAGGCGGTCGAGCGTGGCACGCTCGACGAGTCGGAGATCGACGAAGCGGTCCGCCGCGTCCTGACCCTCAAGTTCGAACTCGGGCTCTTCGAGGAGCCGCGCCGTCCCGACCCCGCCCGCCAGGCCGAGGTGATCGGCAGCGCGGGGCACGCCGCCCTGAACCTGGAGACGGCCCGTCGCTCGCTCGTCCTGCTCACCAACGACGGCACCCTGCCCCTCGCGGGGGGATTCGAGGCGGGTACCGAAGGCCGGGCCGTCGCCGACGCGGCGATCGCGCCTTGTACGGTCGCCGTCATCGGTCCCAACGCCGACGACGCCCAGACCCAGCTCGGTGACTGGGCCGGCTCCTCCGGCCAGGCCGACTGGCTCCCCGACGGCCAGCCGCGCGCGATGATCACGACGGTGCTCGAAGGGTTTCGCGCGCATGTCCCCGAGGGCTGGAGCGTGTCGCACGCCCGCGGCGCGGACATCCTCACCGTCGGCGCCGACCCGGAGGGCGCGTTCTTCCCCGACGGGCAGCCCCGCCCCACGGTCGTCGTCCCCGCGGAGCCCTCCGAGACGCTGATCGCCGAAGCCGTGGCGCACGCGGAGGCCGCGGACTACGTCGTCGCCGTCGTGGGCGACCGTATCGAACTGATCGGTGAGGGCAAGTCGACGGCGACTCTGGAGCTGGTCGGGGGGCAGGTCGCCCTCCTCGACGCACTCGCCCTGACCGGCAAGCCGCTGGTGGTCGTAGTCATCAGCTCCAAGCCACTGGTCCTGCCGCCGTCCGCGCACAACGCCGCGGCGATCGTGTACGCCTCCAATCCCGGCATGCTTGGCGGACGGGCGGTCGCCGAGCTGATCCTCGGCCTCGTCGAGCCGACCGGCCGTCTGCCGATCTCCTTCGCCCGCCACGCCGGGCAACAGCCCACGTACTACAACCAGGTGCGTGGCCAGCACGGCGGCCGCTACGCGGATCTGACGCAGAGCCCGGCCTTCGTCTTCGGTGAGGGCCTGAGCTACACGACCGTCGAGTACGCGGACCTGGAGATCCCCACCGCGGAGCTCGGAACGGGCGACTCGGTCCACGCACGGCTCACGGTCTCCAACACGGGCACGCGCCCCGTCCTGGAGACCGTGCAGGTGTACATCAGCGACACCGTCACCTCGGTGACATGGGCGGAGAAGGAGCTGAAGGCGTATCAGCAGGTGTCGCTCGCGCCGGGGGAGTCGCGTGAGGTCCTGATCGATCTACCGGTCGCCGCATGCACGCTCGTGGACGCGCAAGGCGAGCGTCTCGTCGAGGCCGGTGCCTTCGAGCTCCTGGTCGGTCCGTCGTCCCGTGACGAATCGCTGCTGCGGGCGGGATTCACCGTCAAGGGCTGACGGCCGGCGCACGCGGACGGCCCCGGCCGCCGACGGCACCGCTGTCGAGGTGTTCGTTGTCGCTCCGTCCCCGGGGCGAGACGCCGGGGCGTCCGTCGCGCGGGTACCGGCCCGCGAAGTCCTCATCGCACCACAGCCCGTCCAGCCGGTCTCTCACCCGCATCGCTGTCGTACCGCCCGGGTTGCTCGCCCGCCGAGCGGGGATGGCGCCAGTGCGCAGTGCCCCATCCCTGGCCGCGGCGCCCTGACCGGCCTGCCGGCTCATGGCTCCGGCGTGGCGCCGGCCGGAGGCTGGATCCGCTGGAGCATCTGTTCCATGACGGGGATGGGCAACGCCGGGTGCCGGGCCGCGGCTTGCGCGGTATCGGTGTCCCGAAGCAGCCGGATCAGCACCCGCGCCGGCAGTTGGGGGTGCCGGGCAGCCGCGTGGCGCACACGTTCGTGCGGGTCGTCGAGCAGCCGTACGGCCGACGCGGGTGTCAGCCGGGGGTCGTTCGCGGCCCGGTGTCGAACTTCCTCATTGCTGTCCCGGCCGAACCGCTCGACCAGCTCGGTCGTCGACTCCGGGTCGTCCAGGGCCAGTTGGCGCATCCGCGGGTTCGGGTCGTCGGCGTAGCGGAGCAGGTCGCGGCGGGGGAAGTTCGGGTGGCCGTGAGGGCGATCGGGGGCGCTGAGGCTGCCGGTCCACCACTGCCACACCCTCAGCAGCATGTCAGCGGGGGCGTCGTCACAGGATTCCGCGAGGAAGAGCTGTACGACACGGTCCTCGTCCCGGGCGAGGCGTTCGACGACGTCCGGCGGGAGTCGCCTGGCCCGCGCGACACTCCTGCGCACGAGGGGGTGGGAGGAGACGGCCAAGCGGCGCATGGCGCCGTGATCGTCGTGCAGCTCCATGACCCAGTCGAGCGGGTAGTGGTGGATACGCGGATCGAAGTCGATGCTGATGTCCGCTCGCTGCTCCTCGGTGAGATCAGGGCGCTTGGAGACCTCGAAGCGGACGCGCTTGTCGGGGTCCTGGGCGAGGAGGACGACCAGGTCCGGGTCAAGACGCGGGTTGCCCGCGAGCGCACGGCGCCGGGCTGGATCGGTGTGACGGGCCAGGTGTTCGGCGAGGCCGCGCTCCAGGCGACAGGTCTGCGCCGCGCGGTCTTGGAGTCCCTCGGCATCGAAGACCGACAGGGGCATCGGGTGGTCTTCGTGGTACGCGAGGAGCGCTTCGACGCGGACCTTGCCGTAGGGGTCGCTGAGGAGCGCGAGCCGGGCCGCACTGTCCAGATGTGGCCAGGCCCTCCGGCAGGCCGAGGCCCGTACGGACGGGTCGACGTCGGCGGCCAGGGCGGTGAGCATCCGTACGGGCAGTCCGGGAAGGCGGGCAGCCTCGTCGCGGACCTTTGCGGACGAGTCCGCGGCGAGCCGCGCGTAGGCCGCGTCGGTGAGTTCGGCTCGCCGGTCTGCCGCGAGCATGGTGAGGATCCACCGGTGCCGGGATTCCTGTTCGCCCAGGATCAGACGGGCCCACTGCTCGGCGGTGATGTTCGGCTGGGCCTCGGCCAGCAGCTGCCGCAGCTTCCACTCCGGGTGCACTATGGCCGCCTCGACGACCGCCGTCGGCAGTGGGCGCCACAGGAGGAAGTGCGACAGGCCCAGGAGGCGGGCGCGGAGGTCATCGGGTGTGGCCGGGTTGAGGGCCAGCCCGTGCGCCCACCTCTCGCGCAGCCTCGCCGAAGGCCCCGGTCCCTGAAGCAGTGCCGCCCAAGCGGCTTCCCGCTCCCGAGGGGTCTCCTGGGCCGCCGAGTGAGCGGCTGCCTCCTGGTGCTCCCCGAGGTGGTCCAACAGGGTGAACCAGATCTCGTCCTCCTCGGTCGTCACTCCGATCAGGGTGCTGCCGTCTGTCGCGAGGGTGACGAACTCCGGCTGCCCGGGCCGCTCGCCGAGGACTCCGGCGAGGTCCCACTGACCAATGAGCCGCACTCGTGTCCAGCGCCTGGGCGCACAGCCTGTCCAGTTGCCGGCGACATCGATGAGGAATTCGCCGTCCTCGCCGATGATCCCGTTGCCGGCCGCGAGCCGGTGCCACTGTGCGTTGAGCTCGGCGACCAGGTCGGGCAGGTCCTCTCGGACGGCCGCGGTCGGCTTGGCGTCGCCCGAAACGACCGGTCGCCAAGCGGCTCGGGGCGGCAGTACCTCCTCGGTCCGGCGGCCCCCCACAACTTCCAGTCCCGCGTGTCGCAGCAGCTCTGTGAGCTGATCTCTCCCACCCGTCATGGGAACCCATCCTGCCCGACGCGGTTCTCCGCCTTCCCAGGCAGGCACACATTCCGCATCCCACGAGTCGGGGTCCGTCAAGCGCGTCTCCTCAGCCGGCGCGGTAGTCCGTCAGCGGATGCGGCCACGAAGATGAGGACGCCGGTGACGATCTGCTGTTCGTACGAAGGCAGGCCGAGCAGGCTCATCCCATTGGAGAGAAACCCCAGGAAGAGAACGCCGATGCCGGTGCGCAGCATGCTGCCTCGCCCGCCGGACAGACTGGTGCCGCCCAGGACGACGGCGCCGACGACGTTCAGCAACAACGGGCTGCCCATGCTCGCGCCCGCTCCGGCGAGTCCGGAGGTCAGGACGATGCCTGCCATCGCCGAGGACAGGCCGCCTACGGCATAGACGCTCGTCTTGGTGCGGGCGACATCGACGCCACCGATACGAGCGACCTCGACGTTCGCTCCTACGTGCACGACGCGGCGGCCCCACGCGGTGCGCGTCAAGGCGAGTTGTGCGATGACGTACAGCCCGACGGCCAGCCATACGGCGTACGGAACGCCGCCCGGACCAGCGATGCCGAAGCTGATGAAACCGGGAGGCATCGGGGCGATCGTACTGCCGTGGCTGAGCAGCGTGGTGCCGCCGCTCACGACGTACAGGGCCGCGAGGGTCACGGCGAACGGCACCACGGGCAGTCTTGAGACGATGACTCCTACCACCAGTCCGATCGCGGTTCCGGTCATCAGCCCTGCGACGACACCCGCAGGGACGCTTTCGGTAGTGGTGATGATCCAGGCGCCGGCGACACCACTCGCACCGATCACGCTTCCGGTGGACAGATCGATGCCGCCGGTCAGAATCACGAATGTCGCGCCGATCGCCGCTATCGCGACCACCGCCGACTGGCTGAACACGTTGGTGATGTTCGACGGCGTCAGCAGGCCATCGGTGACGAGGCTCAGGACGGCGATCAGCAGGACCAACGCGGGCAGCATCGAAAGGTCGGCCAACCAGCCGGGCCGATGGGCCGGATCGAGAAGCCATGGCATGCGGGTCGGCCGCCGGACGGTCGTGGCGGCGAGGGCAGGGCGCGCGGGCGAGGGTGCCTGGGCGAGGCCATCCCCGCGGGAGGATTCAGGCGCCACAGCCCCACACCCGCGCGCTGGTGGTGGCGTGGTTGGCCTGGTTGAGGGGGAGGCCCTTGCTCCGGACGGTCCGGGGCGCGACGGTCTTGCCCTCCAGGGCCGTGGCGATCGCCCCGACCGCCTGCTCGCCGAACTCGCCGACGGGGGTGGCGATGTCGGCGTCGATGGTTTTCTGCCGAACGGCCTCGCAGCCGTTCTGGTCGCCGTCGATGGTCACGACGAACACGTGCTCGGGATCGCCGACCGGGGCCAGCCGCCCGGCCGAGGTGAGAGCGGACTGCACGGAAGGCAGGAGGAAGTCCGACGGAACGAAGATCGCGTTGATCGAGGGGTTCTTCTGCAGAGCGTTGGAGGTCGCGTCCAGGGCCTCTGACGGGTCCCAGTTGGTGGGGACCCGGCTGACGACGGTGACCTTGGGGCTGCCTTTGAGCGCGGCGTTGAAACCGTCCCGGCGGCCGATCGCGTTCTGGTCGGTCAGCGCACCCAACAACTCAAGGACCTTCAACGGTTCGGTCCTGGCGGCCCCGGTGAATTCCGCGGCGGCCAACGTGCCGTCGGTCACCGGGTCCCCGGTGATCTGGAACGTGGTGTCCGCCGTGTCCGCGACCGCGCGGTCGACCGCGATGAACGGGACCTTACGGGCCTTCGCCAGGGCGATCGAGGAGGCGATCTGCTGTCCGTCCTGAGCGATCGCGATCACCGCGTCGACCTGGCGGGTATGGATCATGTCCTGGATCTGGGAGGTCTGCTTCTGCGCGTCCTTGTCCGCGACGCTGAAGACGACCTCGTACCCGGCCGCCTCGGCCGACTTCTCGATCGCTGATCTCTCCGCCTGACGGATCGCGTTGAGCAGATCGAAACTCACCCCGATCGTGACCTTGCCGGAGTTCTTCGATCCTCCCGAGTTCGTCGATGAACCGCATCCGGCGAGAACGAGCGAGGACGCGGTGAGCGCGGCCGCACATCGAATGACTGCGAACGGTTTCATTTTGACTCCTTACGAATGGGTCCCGCCGGCTCAGGCCGTCGCCACCGTCCGGCCCTCGTCCGAGGGCGCCGAAGAGCGACCGGCCGGTCGCACGGTCCGGGCGAGATTCCGCCACCGCACCCCGGCGGCGATGACAGCGACGAGCAGGACACCGCCGCGGACGATGTCGAAGACATAGGGTGATGCTCCGGAGAAGACCAGGCCGGTCTGGGCGGTCGCGAGTACGAGGGCGCCGAGCACGGTCCCGGTGATGCTTCCCCGGCCTCCGAACAGGCTGGTACCGCCCAGTACCACGGCCGTGATGACCGTCAACTCGTAGCCCTGGCCGATGGAAGGCTGGACGGTACCGAGACGGGCGGTCTGCGTGAGGGCGGCGAGGGCGGTCAGCAGCCCGGCCAGTGCGAAGACCGCGGCGGTCACCGTTCTGACGGGGATGCCTGCGTCGAGGGCCGCGTCGCGGTGGGATCCCACCGCCTGGACGTATCTGCCGAACACGGTCCGGCTGAACACCAAGCCCCCGCCGAGTGCCGCCAGCACCGCGAGCCAGACCGGCGCGGGCACGCCGAGCAGGGTCCCGGTGCCGATGCCCCGCAGACCGGCGGGAAGGTTGATGTCCTGCTGGCCGGTGATATGACCACCCAGGCCGCGGTACACCTGCATGGTGGCGAGGGTGACGATGAGCGCCGGTACGCGGGTGAGCGCGACCGCCGCGCCATTGAGCAGGCCCATGAGCAGCCCTGCCGCGCCGACGGCGACGAACACGGTACCGGCCGGTTCACCGCTCAGCGCGCGGCTGGACTCGACGGCGGCGGCCAGGAAGAGCATGGAGCCGACGGAGAGATCGATCCCCGCGGTGATGATCACGTACGTCGCGCCGACCGCGGCGATGATCAAAGGGCTCGCCTGGACGGCGATATTGCGGAAGTTCGCCGTCGTGGCGAATCCGTCGTAGAGACCTGCCGGCACGATCAGCAGAACCACCAGGACCGGCAGCAGCGGCTGCCGCCGCATCGCCGCGCGAAGCCGGCTGTACGCCGTTGCCCGCGGCCTCATCGGACACCGCCTGTGGCGAGGCGGATGACGGCCTCCCGCGTCGCCTGCGACCGGTTGAGGACGCCGGCCAGCCGGCCGTCGTGCATGACGCCGACACGATGGCTCAGCCCGAGCACCTCCTCCATCTCCGAGCTGATGAGCAGGATCGACGAACCGGCCTCGGCCAGATCGACGAGAAGGCGGTAGATCTCCGCCTTGGCGCCCACGTCGATGCCCCGGGTGGGTTCATCGAGAATGATCAGGCGGGGCTGCCGGCTCAGCCACTTGCCCAGCACCACCTTCTGCTGATTGCCGCCGCTCAGCGAGCCACCGACCGCGTTCAAGCCGCCGCGGGCGACCAGGCCCACCGTGCCGGCGAGTTCCCCGGCGAGACGGCGTTCGGCGCTGTTGTCGAGCCATCCGATCGGCCGGGAGCGGCATACCGAGCCGAGATCGACCATGGACAGGCTCTCCCGAATCGGCCGGTCGAGAAACAGTCCCTCGTGCCGGCGGTCCTCGGTGACGAACGCGATGCCGGCTCGAATGGAGGCGCGTACGTCGCCGCGCCGCAGCCGGCGCCCGTCCACCTCGATCCGCCCGGTCCTGCCGGCGAGTCCGGCTATCGCCCGGGCGACCTCGGTGCGCCCCGACCCCATCAGCCCGGCGAGCCCGAAGATCTCCCCTCGGGCGATGTCGAACGAGATATCACTGACGCGGGCGTTGTCGCTCACGTCACGTACCGACACAGTGATCTCGGACCGGGGCCGGGGGAGGGCCGGGTAGCCCTGCGCGAGTTCGCGTCCCACCATGAGCGACTCAAGCGTGGCACGGCCGAGTTCGCTCGTCGGCCGGTCCGCCACGACGCGCCCGTCGCGCATGACCACGACGCGCTGACTGAGTCTCTCGATCTCTTCGAGGTAGTGCGTGATGTACAGGACCGCGACCCCGTCGCCGCTCAGCCGCTTGATGATCCGCATGATCAGCTCGCGCTCGGCGAGGTTCAGCGAAGCGGTCGGCTCGTCGAACACGATGGCACGCGGCTCGGACGCCAATGCCTTGGCGATTTCGACCAGTTGACGCTGCCCGGCGGACAGATCGCGCACGATCGCTTCCGGGCCGAAGCCGGCGCCGACACGCTGCAGAATGCGAGCGGCGGCGCTCCGCAGGCGTCGGGGCCTGACCATCATGGTCCGGGATCCGAGACGGCCGATCAGAATGTTCTCGGCGACTGTGAGATCCGGGAAGAGGCTGGTCTCCTGATGCACCGTAGCCACGCCGGAACGCTTCGCCCTGCCCGCCCGCGCGGTGGCGATCGTGCCGCCGAAGGTGACGTGGCCGGAGTCGGGGCGCACGTTCCCGCTGATGATGTTCTTGATGGTGGACTTGCCGGCGCCGTTCTCCCCGGCCAGGGCGACGACTTCGCCACTCGCCACGGTGAACGAGACGTCCTTCACGGCTGCGACACCGCCGAATGATTTCGACACGCGGCCGACCGCGATCGCGGTCGCCGGGCTCATCGTGGGTGGCTCGCGATCACGGCGGCGGGGGCGGCGCACGCCGGTGACTCGGCCCTGGCCGTCGCGCTGAGCGGGCGGCGGGCGCCGAGGCCGCCGGTCCATCCGCGGTGGTCGGACATGATCCCTCCTTGAAGTTCCGGTCACACGTTGAGCGTTGGGTTCGCCTGGAGAGGGGCTGCACGGGAGGCGTGCCGCCGGTCACGGTTCACGTTGTCCGTGACCGGCCCACGTGTGTCCGGCGAGGTTTCCCGTCAGAGGAGCTGCCATTTCTGGTTGTTGCCGTTCCCGCAGGACCAGAGCTGGACGTTCTGGCGGCCGGCCAGGTCGGCGTCCAGGCAGAGGCGGGAGTCGACTCCGCGGACCGTCCCGTCGGAGAAGAAGTACCACCGCTGGTTGGAGTTGCCCGTGCAGTCATGGCTGACGACAGGGGTGCCGTTGGTCTTGCCGAAACCGAACGCGTCCAGACATTTCGTCCCGTTGTAGACGCCGATCTGTCCGTTGGACATGCGGGTCCATCGTTGGTTGTCGCCGTTCCCGCAGGTCGAGACCTGGAGCCGGACATCGTTGGCGTGGGACGCGCCGGGGACGTCGAGACACGCGTCGTAGCCGACGTTGCGCAGCCGGGTCGTGCTCGAACGGGATGTACCGAAGGCGTACAGGAGGCGGTTGACGGCCGTGGGGTTCGGCTCCCACAGCGGCAGATTCTGGGTGCCGCCGTCGAACGCGCTGAAGAGCCGGAGGATGTTCAGCGAGTCGTGGTCCGGGCTCGTGGTCCTCCCTCCGATTCCGTGGCACCAGATCGCGCCCAGGCCGTAGTCGTGGATGACGTCGGTGATGGCGCGCAGGAACGCGACTTCCTTGGGGGTCGTGGCGCTGGGGGTGGCGTCGTAGTTGATGCCGTTGTCGGCGTCGGCGCCGAACTCCTCGATGACGGTGCGGTCGGTGCAATTGCCCATGAGGGTCTTGATGTCGTTGACCCAGTATTCGTAGGTCCGCGCCTCATAGGGAAAGGCGTAGCGGTGCATCGCGAGGTAGACCCCGTTGAAGCGGGAGTCGTTGCACAGCGGCCTCAGGTCGGATCCCCAGCCGCCTCCGTCGATCTGGGCGCCCTCGATGAACATCCGGTCCCTCGGGAGGCCGGCCGCACTCGCGCGGGTGACCCAATTGGCGGCGAAGTTCAGCCACTCGGCGGTGGTGAAACCGACAGGCTCGTTCATCGGGTCGAAGTAGACCAAGGGGTTGGACAGGTACCTGGCTATGACCGTGTCCCACATCCGGTTCCAGGTGGGCAGGTAGCTGTCCGTGATCTTGTTGCTGCCGTCCTCCGACCAGTAGGACAGGAGGACCTTGAAGCCCTTGGCGGTCGCGGAGTCGATGACGGCGTTGTACGTGTTCCAGCTCGCGGTGGCGGGGTTCATCGGCAGCCGGACGGTGTTGGCGCCCAGGGAGCTCTGGAACGCGGTGAACATCCCGTCGGCCTTGTTCCTGGCGGAGTTGTAGTCGTCGTTCGGGGACAGCCCCTGCAGCACGAGCCGGTCGAAGGTGAAGTTGTCTCCGAGGCGGGACCAGTGCACGCCTTGGAACTGACCGGGGTCGAGCCTGGCGTCGGCGGCGGCGGCCGGTGACGCGTCGGACACCGTCTTGAGCGGCACCAGGACCAGTACGGCCAGTGCGGCCAGCAGCCAGGTGACGACGCGGCGGCCGAGGCGGGTGCGGGCAGGCGGGGGTGCGGTGGGGTGGGAGCGTGGCATGGCTTCCTCTCCGGCTTGGCGCGCGAGAATGGCCGGACGCGGCCCGACGTGGGCGGCAACGCGCCGTTAACAACGTGGACATGAACGTAGCGGCGCTTCCTGAGCGCGTCGATCGCGTATTTCGGAACGCGCCGATCCGTGTGACGAATGGCAAAGCTCGGCCCGGATCCACCGCCCGGTTTCACAGCGGTCTCGGCCGGCTGTGGCCGGCTCGCCGGGGCTCCGGCCTTCTGCGCCCCGTGGTCATCCGAATTCCGGATGACGTCGTCCTGTTACTCGCGCTTCGTCGTGCGACGCCCGCCGTTCTAGGTTGGGTTCTACGGCGATGCCGCCTCAGGTCTCCGCGTCCCTAAGTGAACCCTTCCAGGGCGGCCGCGTCGAAATGTTCCCGGTGCCTTTGCTCGTTGATCGGAGCGCATGAGTGAGTGATGTTCGACGGACACTATTCGCGCGAGGCTCGCGGCCGGACGTTGTGGTGCTGAAGGAGCACCGCAGCGACATCACGACAGTCCCGTTGGATCTCGCATGACCGCGTCGACACCGACCGAGGTCGTCGTGCCGCTGGTTCCGCGGGACGGAGCGGACGACGTCGGGCTCGTTCGGGGCGACGTCAAGCGCGGAACGCCGATCCAGGTCTCCGGCGGGACGGTCGCCGCGATCGACGACATCCCGGCGGGACACAAGGTCGCCGTGCGGGCCGTGGCGGAGAGCGCGCCGGTGCACAAGTACGGTGAGGTGATCGGCGTGGCGCTGCGGGACATTCCGCCCGGTGCCCACGTGCACCTGCACAACCTCGGCGTCGGGCCGCACAGCGTCGGTGTCGCGGCTCCTCCCGCCGGGACGCCGGTGTGGACTTCGCCGACTGCCCCGACGCGTGACCATTTCCTCGGCTACCGCAGAGCGGACGGTCGGGCCGCGACCCGCAGCTATATCGCCGTGCTTCCGACCGTCAACTGTTCGTCGACCGTCGCCCGTATGATCGCCCAAACCGCCAACGCCCGCATCGCGGCGCCGAGTGTGGACGGGGTCATCGCCCTCACGCACGATCTGGGCTGCGGCATGGCCGAGGGCACCGCCGGGGACGACATCCTGCGCCGCACCCTGCGCGGCTACGCCGGGCACGCGAACATCGCCGGAGTCCTGATGGTCAGCCTGGGCTGCGAGATCAACCAGCCCGAGAACATCTTCGGCGACGCCCTCGCCGTCGAAACGCTCGTCATCCAGGACCTGGGCGGGACGGCCGCCACCGTCAACGCCGCGCTGGACCGCGTCGAGGCGATGGCCGCGCGGATCGCCGGCCTTGAGCGGGTGCCCATTCCGATCGCGGAGCTGACGCTGGGGCTGCAGTGCGGCGGGAGCGACGCGTACTCGGGCCTGACCGCCAACCCGGCCCTCGGAGTGGCGGCCGATCTTCTGGTCGCCGCCGGTGGCCGGGTCATCCTCGGTGAGACCCCCGAGATCTACGGCGCCGAGCACCTGCTGCGCAGGCGGGCCGTCAATCCTCCGGTCGGCCGCCGTATCGACGAACTGATCGCCTGGTGGCAGGCGTACACGGCGCGTAACGGCGCCGAGTTGGACAACAACCCGTCCGTGGGCAATCGCGCCGGCGGCATCACCACCATCTGGGAGAAGTCACTGGGGGCGGTTCTCAAGGGCGGTACGAGCCCGCTCAACGACGTGGTCGCCTACGCGGAGCCGGTCACGGCACCAGGTCTCACCTTCATGGACACTCCGGGATACGACCCGGTCTCGGCGACCGGCATGGTCGCGGGCGGGGCGAACCTGCTGGCGTTCACGACCGGACGTGGGTCGGTTTTCGGATCGCGGCCCACTCCCTGCCTCAAGATCAGCACCACAACTCGGCTGTACGAACGCATGCGTGGTGATATCGACTTCGACGCCGGCTCGGCCATGTCGAGTGACGATCAACTCCGTTATGGAACCCTGCTGTTCGAGGCCCTGGTAGACATGGCATCGGGGACGCCCAGCAAGTCCGAGGAACTCGGATTCGGCACCGAGGAGATCGTGCCGTGGCGGATGGGAGCCGTAGTGTGACATCAGTGTTCTGGAACGGGCGGGCCACCCTTGGTGAGGGTCCACTGTGGGACTCGCGCATCGACACCCTGTACTGGGTGGATATCGTCGCCGGGGTCGTCCTCGCCCAGATCTCCGGCGCCGACCGGCCCAAGCGGATCGAGGCCGGGGCACAGGTCGGCTGCCTCGGTCTCACCGACGATCCGCGAGTCCTCGTGGCCGGTCTGCGCACCGGCTGGCACCTGCTCGACGTCGGCACGGGCGACCGTACCCTCCTCGCCGATCCCGAGGCGGATCGCCCGGCCTGCCGTTTCAACGACGGATCGGTCGACCCGGCGGGTCGGTTCTGGACCGGTTCGCTGGAGGACGGGGAGACCCGTGCTGTGGGCCGGCTCTACCGGCTGGACGCCAGTGGCGCCCACACCGTGGTCGACCAGGGCTTCTACTGCCCCAACGGCATCGATTGGTCGCCGGACGGGCGCTGGATGTACTTCGTGGACTCCCGCGCCGACGTGATCTACCGGTACGCCTTCGATGTCGAGTCCGGGGCGGCCACGGGCCGTCAGGTCTTCGTCGACACGTCGTCGCTACCGGGCATCCCCGATGGGCTGCGGGTGGACGCGAACGGC
This sequence comes from Streptomyces sp. NPDC056835, assembly GCF_042789485.1. Lineage (NCBI taxonomy): Bacteria > Bacillati > Actinomycetota > Actinomycetes > Kitasatosporales > Streptomycetaceae > Streptomyces > Streptomyces sp. NPDC056835. Next base: position 173,515 of record NZ_JBHUBB010000012.1, on the reverse strand, counting down.
GATGTGTGGTGCGCCTTCTGGGACGGCGCCCACGTGAGCCGCTTCACCCCCCACGGAGCTGTCGCCGAGCGACTGCCCGTGCCGGTCCTGCGTCCGACGAGCGTCGTCTTCGGTGGGCCGGACCTTCGCACCATGTACATCACCTCGGCGTCGATCGGGCTCACCGAGGCTCAGCTGGCCGAGTGGCCCCTGTCGGGATCGGTGCTGCGGCGCACCGTCGACACCCCGGGCCGGCCGTCGACCTTCTTTCACTCCGTACGAGAGGCGCCGGCATGAGATTCAGCGGGAAGGTCGCCGTGGTCACCGGCGCCGACTCCGGCATCGGCCGGGCGACGGCGATCCGGCTCCTGGACGAGGGCGCCACGGTCGTCGCTGTCGACCTGAAACACACCCAGCCGTGGCCGGACCAGTCGAAGGGGCGTCTGCGGCTGTTCGACCTGGACGTCGCGGACCCGGACGCCGGACAGCGCCTGGAGACCTACCTGCGGGCGGAGTTCCAGCGGGTCGACGTGCTGGCGAACGTCGCCGGAATTCTGCGCATCGCGCCGTTCCTCCAGGTCACCCGGGCCGACTGGGACCGTGTGGTCGCGGTGAACCTGACCGGCGTGTTCTTCCTGAGCCAGGCCGCCGCCCGCATCATGGTGGACCACGGCACGCCGGGCCGCATCGTCAACGTCTCATCGGTCCACGCCGTGGTGTCCGAGCCGAACGCGGCGCCCTACACGGCGACCAAAGGCGGCATCGAGGCGATGACCCGCACGATGGCATCCGAACTGGCTCCCCACGGCGTCACCGTGAACTGCGTACGCCCGGGCGCCACCCGGACCGGGATGAGCGAACCGATCTACACGCCGGAGATCGTCAGGTCGTTGACGGCGAAGATCCCGCTGCGGGAGATCGCGCCGCCGGAGTGGGTCGCGTCGGCCATCTGCTACCTCGCGTCCGAGGAGGCGCGCTACACCACCGGCGCCTGCCTCGATGTCGACGGCGGGTACGCCATGGACGGCTCGCTGCCAGGGGCGGCGTACTCATGAGCGCCGTCGCCGTGGTCACCGGCGCCGCCTCCGGCATCGGGCGCGCCACCGCCGTGCGACTCGCACGCGAAGGCTACGAAGTCGCGTTGCTGGACCTGGACGCCGTCGGCCTGGCCACGACATGTGCGCGGATCCAGGAGGCCGGCGGGCAGGCGCACCCTCTTACCGTGGACCTGTGCGACCCACTGGAGGTCGGCGCGGTGACCCGGGAGATCGCGGTGACGGTCGGCCCCCCGCAGGTGCTCGTCAATGTGGCCGGTATCGGCGTGGCCGCGACGGTGCTGGAGACGAGCGACGAAGACTGGAACCGCGTCCTGACGGTGAACCTCACCGGGCCCTTCTTCACCACACGGGCGACGCTGCCGCTGATGCTCGACCGCCGCAGCGGGGTGATCGTCAACATCGCCTCAGTGGCCGGTCAGGTCGGCATGGCCCGCCGCGCGGCGTACTGCGCGTCCAAGGCCGGGCTGGTCGGACTCACCCGCGCGATCGCCGTGGACCACGCCCGCGAGGGAATTCGCTGCGTGGCCATCTGTCCAGGCACCGTGGAGACCGAGTGGATCGGGAAGATCCTGGCGAACGCGCCGGACCCGGTCGCCGCGCGCCAGGCGATGGCAGAACGGCAGCTCGACGGCCGGATGGGATCGCCGGAGGAGATCGCGGCCATGGTCGCCTTCGTCGCGGGCCCGGACGGCCGATTCGTCAACGGGGCCGCTCTTGTCCTGGACGGCGGGATGACGGCGGCGTGAGCGCACGGGCGGTCACGGTCACCGGTGCCGGCCGGGCCCGCGCTAGGTCCTGTCTTCAAAGTAGCGCCGTCCGCCCGGAGGGTGGGCTCGGAGGCGGCCGGTGCGTGCGATCGCAAGGCGGAGGGTCGCCCCAGTACTGGATGTACTGGGGCGATCCCGACAACGCCGCGAGCGTGCGTGCCGGGCGTCGCCGGGCAGGCGGGACTTTGAAGACAGGGCCTAGTTCCGCTCTGCCGGACGCCATGGGGCGGCGGATGCGCCGTAGCGGCGTGAGCGCACGGCCCACTACGCTCGTGCAGCGGATCCGCAGGCGGCGGAACCAGTACGAGTGCGTGAACGCGCCCTCCGCGCACTGGCGTTGAAGCCCCGGGCCGGAGCCCATGCTCGGTGGTAGTGAGGGGGATGCCGCAGAGCCGCGAAAGGGGGCCTCTACGTGAAAGAGCCCAGGACGGAACGCCTCCGGGGCATATCGGGTCCGGCATGGACGACACACGTCACCGCCGACCTGCCTCCCCGCGATCCCCGGGATGCCATGTCGCTGCAGACCGCCTGGTTGCGCAGCTTTCTCGCGGTGGCCGACAAAGGCGGGTTCGGTGCGGCCACCCTGGTACTGCACCTGTCGCAGTCGCGGGTCAGCGCCCATATCGCCGCGCTCGAACATGCCCTTGGGGTGACGCTCTTCGACCGCAAGGCCCGTCCCATTCGCATGACCGAGGCGGGCGAGCTGTTCCGTGGGCATGCCATGACGGCCCTGCTGGAGTTGCAGCGCGGCGTCGACGCGGCACGCAGCACACTCGACACCTTCGTCGCGCATGTGAGTGTCGGCAGTTATCCGAGCGTCAGCTCGACCTACCTGCCCGCGGTGCTGCGGGAGCTGAAGTCGAAGTACCAGGGCATGACGGTCGACTTGTTCGAGGGGAACGCCTCGACACTGGAGGAGATGGCCGTCAACGGGACCGTCGACCTCGCGTTCCGGCCGCTGCTGCCGAAGATGCACGAGACGACGCTCTGCCATCGCACGATCTGGCGCGAGGACATCGTCGCCGTGATGCGCGAGAACGACCCCCTCGCCGGCCAGACCTCGGTCAGCGTCGGCGACATCGAGGAGCGGCCGCTCATCGGCAATCCGGCCGGCAGCGAGGAAGACGGCGGCGGGTTCGATCTGCGCCACACGCTCGGCGAGGCGTCCGGGCGGGCCGACATCGTGTATCTGACCGATCAGCCGACCACCTTGGTCGCGCTGGTCCGCTCCGCCTTCGGCGTCGGCATCATCAACCGTCTCGCACTGCGGACCACCAGCACCGAAGGACTGGCCATCCGCACGATCGACTCTCCGACCGCCTTCCGGGAAGTGGCCCTGTTCTGGGCGCGACGGCGCGCGGACACCGTCGGCGTCAAAGCATTTCTCGATGTTCAGGGACGAGCGCGGCTGCCGCCTGGCGTACAGGCGATCTTGAGCTGACCAGCTCCGTTCGGCCGAAGGCAGACCGCGGCGACCGTCAGCGACGGACCGGCGCAAACCGCGGCCTGGCCTCACCTCATGCCGTTACTGGTTGAGGATCTGCGAGTTGGGTGCGAAACGATTCCTGTCCTCCGGGTCAACGATGTCGTCGAGGTTGCTGAAGTAGAACGATGTCGTCGTGCGGGCCACGACGTCGTGGAGGAACTGGCTGCACGACACCGGATACGCCTCCCAGAGCGGGCCGCGCCCCTCGTTGAGGATGACGGTCCATTCCTCCGGTTCGACATCAGGACGGACCAACCAGTACAGGAAGTGTCCCGCACCTTCCACATACCCCCAGGGCACCAGCCTGACATTGCCCTCATGGAGTTCCGACGGCTTGTCCTCGCCCACTTCCCATAGATCGGCGAGGATCTCCTCGCGTTCCGCGGTCTGGGCGACCAGGTCATACATCGCATCCGGGCAACCCGGTTCCAACAGCCGGACAACCCCTGCGAAGACCCCGCCGCCGTACATCTCGACGAGCCGCCTGTAGTCGGCCGGCAGGGCGATGCCCAACGCGTCCTCCACAGCGGACCACCTCACGGTTCGGCCACCGACGGGCGGCGGGCAGAGGCGCACCAGCGGATCGGTATGGCGCAGGCTCCGGGCCATCCGTATATCGCTCGGCAGGGCGCTGAACCGTGGCGGGGTCCTGGTGGCGTCAAGTACCACCGCACACATCCGGTCGCCGACCGCGGCGCTCGGGGTGTCCGACCACCATGAGCGATGTTTGGTCCGGTCGATGAAACCGTCGTGACCGTCCGCGCTGACGGCGGTCCCTGTCGGAGCCACGGCCGTGACAACCACGTGGAACTCCTGATGATCAGCAAGCATGACCTCTACCCTGCACCATGCCGGCGGTTGCGGACCGAAGGGGGGCGAACTCACAGGCTTGACTACCGTGGACCCGGGTGAGTCCGGCATCCGATCTATACACGTAAGCCCCCGAATCGCCACCCCGGCACCCGGCCGGGACAACCTCAAGAACGGCCTCGTCCGAAGCACGGGCTGCGGCAGCGCGTGCCAGTTACGTGCGGGAACTGTCACCGGACGGCTCCCGCTCCCCGCGCGTTGGCGGGTAGCGGCGTCGGAGCAGACCACGGATCAGCCCGCGAGCCGCAGACCCGGAATCCTGGCGCCTACGTCCGGCCCTTGGACGCCGGTGTGCGGTGGCAGGAAGTGGCACGGTCGAGCCGCCAAGAAGTAGCGATACCGCGGCAATGAACGCGACGGTCGGCGCCACCCCTCCCGGGGCGACGGTGGGTCACCCTGCCGCCGAACAGGAGACGCCGGCCGCGACCTCCGCGGTGTAGTCGGCGGCGAGGTCGACGAACATCGCGTGCAGCGCCCGGGACGCGGCGGTGACCGAGCCGGCGAGCGGCCGCTGGATCACCAACAGTACGGCGGTGTCCTCGACTTCGAGAGGCCGGAAGGTGATCATCCCCGCGCGCTCCAGCGGATCTCCGCGCACGCTGAAGTCGGGCAGTACGGTGGTGCCGAGACCCTCGGCGACCATGAGCTTCCCCATCTCCGCGCCGTCCGTCGAGTACGAGAAGCTGGGACTGCGCCCGTGCAGGAGCCGGTGGACGTAGCGGTGCATGAGGTAGCCCGACCGCATCACGACGAGCGGCTGGCTGAGCAGGTCGTCCACCGAGATCCGCTCCTTCGCGGCGAGCGGACTGCCGGATCGCACACAGGCCACCGGCCGGCCGCGCAGCAGCTCCGTGGTGTGGAATCCGGGCGGGGTGTCGTCGCCCTGAAGGTAGTTGACGAGGCCGAGATCGAGACCGCCCTCCAGCAGCGCGCTGTGCAGCGCGGTCTGCTGGGCACTGACCACCTCGACCTGCGTCTCCGGATGCGCGGCCCGGAACGCCCGGATGGTGGGCACGAGCAGCGGCACGGTGGCGGCGTGGACCGTGCCGAGCCGGATCATCCGGCTGGTGTGGTGCTGCTCGTCGGCCGCTCTGCGCAGCCCCTCGACCGCGTCGAGCACACCGGTGATGTGCGGCAGCAGTTCACGGCCCTCGGCGCTGATCCTGGCCCCCGACCGCCTGCGGTCCAGGATGTCCACGCCCAGCTCACGCTCCAGATTGCGGACGGCCTCACTCAGCGCCGGCTGGGACAGATGCAGGGCCTCGGCCGCCCGGCGAAGAGAGCCGAGACGGGTCACGGCCTCGATGTATTCGAGCTGTTCTATCCGCATGACCTCATGTTCTCCGATCGGCGTTGAAGGGAATCCCTATCACCACTTCACGGATCCCGAATGTACGCGGGCGACGACGACGGCTAACCTCGTGAGCACATGCTTCGGTGAAACAGGTTCGAGAGGTGGTGACGGGCGATGCGGGATCTGTGGGAGCTGACCTGCCGCCGTCACGTGGACCTCGCGCGCGTCTCCAGCGCCCTGTGTCGTCAGGTGCGATAGAACCGGGTCCCGCGGCGCACCGCGTGTCACACCGACGCGGCACGAGCCCGGTGTTCACAGCACATCGGCAGTGGCTTTCGCGGTCTTCTCGCTGCTCTCCGCATGCCAACGACTACGCGCTCCGGCCGGTGCTGTCCTCCATGGGCGCCCAGCACATCGTCCAGGGCTGGTTCGTCCTCGACCAGCACATCACGGCCCTCGAAGGCGGTGGAGTCTCCCTCGACGCCGAGGCCGAGAGGGGACTCCGCCAGGTGGTGGACCAGTTCGCGTGGGCACTGCGGCCGGGCAGCGCCTACCAGGTACCGGCCGCCGCCTGAACCGCCCGTCTCACCGGCCGTTTCTCCCGACCATCCGCCGCACACCGCACGGAGGACCACCATGACCGCACCCGTACCGCCCGACGACGCGGCGTCGGCGAACGCCCATGTGATCGCCGATGACACCGAAGCGCGCACGGTGGCCGCGGAGTTGGCCGACGAGTTCCGGGCCGGTGCGGCGCGGCGGGACGCGGGGCGCGTCCTGCCGCGCGAGGAGCTGGCACGTCTGTCCGCCGGCGGTCTGCTCGGGATCACCGTGCCCCGCTCACACGGCGGCGCCGATGTGTCGGCAGGGACACTCGCCGAGGTCTTCCGGCTGCTGGCGACCGGCGACGCCAGCCTGGCCCAGATACCCCAGAACCACTTCGTCTATGTCAATGTGCTGCGCAGACAAGGCAGCGCGGGGCAGAAGAAGTTCTTCTTCGCCGAGGTGCTCGCGGGTCGCAGCTTCGGCAACGCGCAGTCGGAGGCCGGCACCAAGCACGTCCAGGACATCAGGACCAGACTGGCACCTACGGGCGATGGCTCCTATCTGCTGAGCGGTGAGAAGCACTACTCGACGGGAGCACTGTTCGCGGACTGGATCCCGGTCCTCGCACGGGCCGAAGAGGACACGCTGCACGTCGCGTACGTGGCACGTGACGCACCCGGTGTCACTGTCGTCGACGACTGGAACGGCATGGGCCAGCGCACCACGGCGAGTGGCACTGTGCGCCTCGCGGACGTCAGCGTCGCCGCTGACCGGGTCGTACCCCACCACCTCACCTTCCAGGGCCCCCAGTTGCACGGTGCGGTGGCCCAGCTGCTGCATGCCGCCATCGATGTGGGCATCGCCTCCGGCGCCCTCGCCGAAGCCGCCGAATTCGTCCGTACGAAGAGCCGGCCCTGGTTCGAGAGCGGCTACGAAACCGCCGTCGAGGATCCTCTGCTGATCCAGCGCTTCGGTGAACTGGCACTGCAGGTGAGGGCTTCGGAAGCGCTGCTGGCCGCCGCGGCGTCCGCCGTGGACGCGGCGTCCGCCGACCTGACGGACGACACAGCGGCCGAGGCGTCGATCGCGGTGTCGGCGGTCAAGGTACACGCGGCTTCAACGGCCGTCGACACGAGTAGCGCGCTGTTCGAGGTGTCGGGGACCCGCTCGGCGCTGGACAGCCTCAACCTGCACCGCCACTGGCGCGACGCCCGTACTCATACGCTGCACGACCCCGCCCGGTGGAAGATCCAGCACATCGGCCGCTACGTGCTCAACGGCACCCGGCCGCCCCGCCACGGTCTGATCTGAGCGGGACTCCGTCCCGTCGTCCGCGCCCCGCGCCCCGCCCAACGCCTCCCGCCGGAGGTGTCCTGTCAGAAGAGTCCGGAGAATTCAGTGAGCCTCACCTTCCATTGGTTCCTGCCCACGTACGGAGACAGCCGTCACATTGTCGGCGGCGGTCACGGACTGCCGGCGGGCGCAGCGGGCGGACAGCGCCCCGCCGACCTCGGATACCTGAGCCAAATCGGCCGAGCGGCCGAACAACTGGGCTTCGTGGGAGCGTTGACACCGACAGGGGCCTGGTGCGAGGACGCGTGGCTGACCACGGCGATGCTCGCCCGGGAGACCGAACGGCTGAAGTTCCTGGTCGCCTTCCGCCCCGGCTTCGTCGCCCCGACGCTCGCCGCCCAGATGGCGGCGACCTTCCAACGCCACGCGCCGGGACGGCTGTTGCTCAATGTCGTCACGGGCGGCGAGAGCCACGAACAGCGCGCTTACGGCGACTTTCTCGACAAGGAGAGCCGGTACGCGCGCACCGGTGAATTCCTGCGGATCGTCAGGGAACTGTGGCGCGGAAAGTCCGTGTCGTTCACCGGCGAACACCTCCAGGTGGAGAACGCACAGCTGGCCCGTGTCCCGGATCCCGTGCCACCTGTCTACTTCGGCGGCTCCTCACCGGCGGCGGGCGAGGTCGCTGCCCGTCACAGCGATGTGTATCTGACCTGGGGAGAGCCCCCGGCGCAGGTCGCGGAGAAGGTCGCCTGGATCCGCTCCCTGGCGGCCGAGCAGGGCCGTACCGTACGGTTCGGCATCCGCCTTCATGTGATCACGCGCGACACGGCGGAGCAGGCATGGGCGGAGGCCCGCCGACTGCTCGACGGCTTCTCCGACGAGGCGGTGAAGGCCGTCCAGACCGGCCTGGCCCGCAGTGAGTCGGAGGGCCAGCGGCGCATGCTGGCCCTGCACGGAGGCGACAGGGACGGCCTGGAGGTGTCGCCGAATCTGTGGGCGGGCGTCGGCCTGGTCCGCGGCGGCGCGGGTACGGCACTGGTGGGCAGCCACGCCGAGGTCGCGGAACGCATCACCGAATATCACCGCCTCGGCATCGACGAGTTCATCATGTCGGGCCACCCGCACGTCGAGGAGGCGTACTGGTTCGGCGAGGGCGTCCTGCCGCTGCTCGCCGGGTCCGGCCTGTGGACCCACCCGAACGCCCCGGCGTCCGCCGCACAGCACGGCACGGGGGTCCCGTTCGCCGCCGGTGTGAGGCCCTGACACGAGCGGCGGGGATCGGCGCTTCAGCCGCCCTGCCGGCCGAAGGCAACTCATCGAGCGGGGTAACCCCGCTCGGCAGCGAATCGGAGGCCCGACATGAGCACAGAATATCTCTGGTACATCCCCAACACGGTCGAGCCCGGCCATCGCGGTGACGACACGAAAAAAGGGTGGGGAACGCTCGACTTCTCGACTGAACTCGCCCGGGCCGCGGAGGACCACGGTTGGGGCGGAGCCCTCATCGGTACGGGGTGGGGCCGGCCGGACACCTTCACCGTGGCCACCGCTCTGGCCGCCCGCACCACCACATTCCAGCCACTGGTAGCGATAAGGCCCGGCTATTGGCAGCCCGCGCACTTCGCCAGCGCCGCGGCCACTCTCGACCAGCTCAGCGGGGGACGCCTGCTGGTCAACATCGTCAGTGGCCTGGACAACGCCGGGGCGTACGGCGACGGAGAGAGCGACCCGGCACGCCGGTACGACCGCACACGGGAATTTCTCCAGCTCGTGCGTCGACTGTGGAGCGAGGAGAACGTCACCTTCCGAGGTGAGTTCTTCGGCGTCGAGGGCTCGACGGTCAGCCCGCGACCCTACGGCGCCGAGCAGGGCCGGACCCCGAGGCTCTACTTCGGCGGCGCCTCCGCGGCAGCGGAGCAGGTCTCGGCCGCCGAGGCCGACGTCCAGCTCTTCTGGGGAGAGCCGCTCGACGGCGTGGCCGAGCGGATCGACCGCCTCAAGACGCTGGCCGAATTCCTTGGCCGTGCCCACGCCCCGCTGGAGTTCGGCCTGCGTATCACGACGTTGATCCGTGATACGACCGAGGAGGCCTGGCATGACGCCGAGGCGAAGGTAGCCAGTATGGCGGGCCGCGCCGAGTCGGAGGTGTTCAGTCACCAGCGTCGAGCCGTCGGTCAGAAGCGGCTCTACGATCTCGCGCAGCGCGGCGAGGTGCTGGATTCCTGCCTCTACACCACCCCTGGCCGGTTCGGGGGCGGGGGCGCGGGGACCACCTGGCTGGTCGGTTCTCCTGACGACGTGGCCGCGGCCCTGCGCAAGTACGGTGAACTCGGCATCACCCACTTCGTCCTTTCCGACACCCCATACAAACCGGAGGTCGTCCGCATCGGAGACCAACTGCTGAGCCGGCTCCGGGAGCGGAACCCGGTTTGACGGGTTCTCTTCCGGGACGTTGACGCCTGGACATCTTCGACGCCGCCGCGGGCAGAGCTCGCCACCCGGATCAGAGGCCACTGGGGCATCGAAGACTTCCTGCGCCACGCGCGCGATGACCCCGTGATGTAACGCCCGCATTGCACCCCACGAAGGTGTCATTGCAGTACTGGCCAGGCGAACCGCCTTGCCTTGACCGGCACTTGACCCGTACATAGCTTCGACGCCATGCGCATCCGCCAGCGATTCCGGAGGCGACGGGCCATCGATCTGATGCGCGTCGCCACTGCGACGTGTAGCTGACCCTCCACCACGCCACACCGCGCCGCACGTGCGCGCCGACTTCCCTTTCCGCGCCCTCCGGCGTCGTCCCCTGCTCTGCCGGCTCGTTCCCTCGTTCTGTGAAGGCCCGCATGATCCCTCGTATACGCATGCCTCTAGCAGAAGCACAAGGCTTTCCAGGCGGACACTCTTCGACCGCCGGTACGAGTGAGTGGCCGCCGACGCCATCGCCGGTGAAGGGAGGACGACATGAGCGCCACTGTTTTCGACAAGCCGACGGCACCGGTGACAGACGGAGCCGCGGCGGCCACCCCTCAGCCGCGCCGTCACACCCGAAAGCGGTTTGGCCACGCCGCGCGATCACTACGGACTGCCGCGGCCCGTCGGCAGATACGCCTCACCCAAGGAGAACACGTGAGTCCGTTCAGATCCCGTCCCGCCTTCGTCGCCCTCGGCGCGGCAGCACTGCTGACCGCGTCCGTCGCGGTACCGCAGGCCGTCGCCGTCGGCGAGCGCAGCTCCACGGCGCTCGCCTGGTACGACACCACCGCCGAGACCATCGCCGCGGCCGGCGCGCCCACACAGATCACCAACAACCGTACGTGGGCCATCAGTTGGCTCGCGGCGGCACGGGCCACCCGTAATGTGCCCGCGGGCGTCCAGCGCGGCGCCTACCAGGACGCGGCGCTCGCCGCGGCCGTCCACCGTGCACTCGTGGCGCTGGTACCGGCTCGCACGGAGCAGCTCGACACAGCTTTCAAGGAGACCCTGGAGGGGATACCCGACGGTCCGTCGGAGGAGCGCGGCATCGCGGCGGGAGAGCGGCAGGCCGATCTCATCCTCAGGTCCAGGCAAGGTGACGGCCTCGACCCCGCCTCGGTAGACGCGCCGTACACGGTGCCCTCCGCAGCCCCCGGAGTCTGGCAGCCCACACCACCCGCGTACGCCCCGGCCACGCAGTACGGCAACCGCGTCGCCAAGCCCTTCCTGCTCAAGACGCAGAGCCAGTTCCGACTCGGCCCACCGCCCGCGCTGGACTCCAAGCGCTATGCCGCTGACCTCACCGAGGTACGTACATACGGCGCCTCGGACAGCACCGCTCGCAGCGCGCACCAGACCGAGACCGCCACCTTCTGGTACGGCTCCTCGTACACCCTCTACACAGAACCCCTGCGCGTCGCCCTCTCCCGCTCGGCGCAGGAGATCGCCGGGCAGACGAGGCTGGTCGCTCTCTTCCATGTCGTGCTGGTGGACACACAGATCGCGACCTCCGACTCGAAGTACGCGTACGAGAGGTGGCGCCCGGTCACCGCGATCCGCACCGGCACCATTGACCCCGACCCGGACTGGACACCGCTGCACAACACTCCCGCGCACCCGGACTACCCGAGCGGGCACAACACCTACTCGGGTGCCGCGGAGACCGTGCTGTCGACGCTCTACGGACCTCGCACCGCCCCGTTCGAACTGACCAGCCCCACCGCGCCCGGGGTGACCAGGACCTACACCACCTGGAAGCAGCTCTCGGAGGAGAACACCGACGCGCGGATCCTCTCGGGCATCCACACCCGGTCGGCCGATGAGGGCGGCATCACACTCGGCACGAACGTGGCCAGGTATGACCTGGAAAACGCCGGGCGGCTCTTCGACTCACGCTGACGCTCCGGTCGAGTGATCCAGGGGCACCCGGTGGAGAGGTGTCCTTGGACCTCATAGGCACCGCGGACGGCGACCGCACGCGGCACCACGCGCGCGGTGGCCGGCCTGCTCGCCACCACCCTCGTCACCGCCGCCCACCTCTTCCTCACTGAACAGCGGACCTGCCCAAAGCCCCCTGCCAGGGCCTGACCCTTAACAGGCCCTGGACCTCCTCCAACACCTTCTCGCCACCTGGACCGACACCTGGACCGGCACCTCGACCGGCACCTGGACCACCTGCCGACAACCACCCCATGGCAGCCCTACGACACCACCTGACAAAGCACGACTAGATCAAGGACTCGGATACGGCCCAGAGACGCGCGGCGTTGTCGTGGTCGAGGGCGTAGGAGGCGACACCGGCGATGGCTCCGGCGCGCTCGGTGACGGGTTTGGCCTCGGCGCAGTCCTCGTAGTAGCGGCCGGTGACGCCGGCCACGGCCGGGGAAGCGGCCATCAGGACGGAGGTCGCGGCGCCCTGCTGGACGGTCTTGCCCGGCGGCAGGGCGAGTTCGCCCGCGGCCAACATCCCGGCCACCGCCTCCATGTCGGCGTTGCGGGACAGGCCGGTGTCGCCGACGTTGCCCGGCATCAGGGCGTTGACGGTGATCCCGTCGTCGGCCCAGCGTTCGGCGGCGGCTACGGCGAAGTGGACGACAGCCGTCTTGGACTGTCCGTAGGAGGTCCACGGGTCGTAGGGGCGATAGCGGTAGTCGAGGTCGTCGAAGATGACCGGGGAGAAGAGGTGCCCGATGGAGCTCACCGCGACGACCCGGGCGCCGTCCGCCGCGGCGAGCGCAGGGTGGAGGCCGGTGGTGAGGGCGAAGTGGCCCAGGTGATTGACACCGAACTGCCATTCCCGCCCGTCAGTTGTGCGGGCGATCTGTGGTGGCGCCATCACTCCGGCGTTGTTGACGAGGATGTCCAGCGGACCGTCCCAGGCCGTCACGAACGCGGCCACCGTCGACCGGTCGGACAGATCGAGCCGGCCGACCGACAACTTGCCCGAGCCGGACGGAAGCTCCGCCTCCAGGCGCGCCGCCACCTGCGCGCCCGCGTCGGTGTTCCGGACGGCCAAGGTGACGTCGGCGCCTGCCGCGGCGAGTGCGCGGACAGTCTCCACTCCGATCCCGGAACTGGCACCGGTGACCACGGCGCGGCGGCCGTGCAGGTCGACGCCGTCGATCACTTCGGCGGCAGTGGTGGTCGCTCCGAACGTGCGGGGAGTCTGAGGTACGGACATGAACTGTGTCTCCTGATGTGTGAGGAGCCGAGGACCACCTCACGTGTGGTCACTGTCGAACGAGTCCGACAATCGGCAAGGGATGGCCGCCAGGCCCAGGGTGGGGGCGGGAGGGGTTCCTGCGTCGCCGGGCTGTGACGGGTTGGTCAGCCCTGCGCGATCCGGGAGACGTGCTGCCAGTCGGCCCAGGTCTTGAGTCGTTCGGCGTAGAGCGGCTCGATGATCTCGCTGGGCTCGGTCCCGAACAGCACGCGCAGCGGCGGGTTCTCCGCGTCGACGATCTGCAGCAGGGCGGCGCCGGCGTTGGCCGGTTCGCTGTGGCGGGCCTCGCCCATGCGGGCCGCCATGGCCTCGCGGACCCCGTCGTAGGCGGGGTTCGGCTCGGCGTGCGTGGCCGAGGAACCGGCCCAGTCGGTGCTGAAGCCGCCCGGCTCGACGATGGTGACCTTGATCCCCACGCCGGCGACCTCCTGGGAGAGGGAGTCGCTGAAGCCCTCCAGCGCCCACTTGGACGCCTGGTACGCGCCCAGCGACGGGAAGGCGGCGACGCCGCCGACGGACGAGACCTGCACGATGTGGCCGCTGCCCTGCGCGCGCAGGATCGGCAGCACGGCCTGGGTTACCCAGAACGCGCCGAAGAAGTTCGTCTCCATCTGATCGCGCACCTGCTGCTCGGTGACCTCTTCGACCATGCCGAACAGTCCGTAGCCGGCGTTGTTGACCACGACATCGAGGCGGCCGAACTTCTCGTGCGCCGCGGCCACCGTGGCGGCGACGGCCGCCTTGTCGGTGACGTCGAGTGCCAGTGGCAGGACCGCGTCGTCGCCGTACTTGGTGACCAGATCCTCCAGCGTCGCCGTGTTCCTCGCGGTCGCGGCGACCTTGTCCCCGCGCTCCAGCGCGGACTCGGCGAAGGCGCGGCCGATGCCGCGGGACGTACCGGTGATGAACCAGACCTTGCTCATTGCTTCTCCTTGAGGGATGGCCTCCCGGGGCTGCCCCCGGCGCCGGTTTCACTGTAGCCCAGAAAGTTAGACGAGTCCAAATATGGCTCCGTCCAGAAATGCATCCGTCCAGAAATCGCACGTAGTATGGGCTCATGGGAGGAACCACATGAACCTGCGCGAGCGCAAAAAACTGGCGACCTGGCGTGCCATCCAGACCGCCGCGCTGCGGCTCTTCGACGAGCAGGGCTACGAGGCCACGACGGTCGACCAGATCGCGGCGGCGGCGAATGTCTCGCGCGCCACCTTCTTCAACTACTTCGCCGGCAAAGATGCCGCGGTCCTGGACCAGGATCCTGAGGAGCGGCTCAACTGGCAGGCCCTGCTGGATGAGCGTCCCGCGGACGAACCACTCTGGGACTCGCTCACCGCGATCCTGACGGGGTTCTGCGAGAGTCTGCGCGACCGCGTCCCGCTGCAGCGCCGCCTCAAGGCGCAATCGCCCGCCTTCGCGCAGTCGGCCCAGGGCTTCGGCGAGCAGTTCTTCAACGACCTGAGGCGCTGGACGGAGTCCCGTATCACCGGCCCCGACGAACTGACTCCAATTTTGCAGCTGAACCTCGCGGTAGCCGCCACCCTCACCGCCTACGAGACCTGGCCCGCGGAAGAGTCTTTCAACGGGTACCTGCGACGCCTGGAACGCTGCCTGCGGCAGGCCGGCCCCGGCACTCCCGTCGAGTGACCGGTGGGGGAGAGGGAGCGGCGGGCTGGTTGTAAGGACGTTTTTGGGGCTCCAGCCGACGGAAGTTCTCTGGCTCCATGGGCGGGCTGAAGGGGGCGTGAGGCGGTGTGATTCACGCCCCTGCAGCAAAGTGATTTGGCCCCACTTCGACTGAGTGGTTCCAGTGGCCCTGGGCGTGGGGTCTCGCGGTATTTCGGAAGCCTCGGTCAGCCGCCGCCGGCGTGCCCCCGACAGGTGCGTGGAGGCTGCCGACCCGGCTCCACTCAGGCCCGGCTCGACTCAGGCCGCGGACCGCCCAGTGTCCGCGGTAGCTGGACGAGAACGGGTGATGGTCCGGTCGGCACTGGGACCCGGCGGCCGGGCGCCGCAGCTGACCCTGAGCTCAGCGGGACACGCGCAAGGTTGCGTCGGTCCTTCCCAAGATCCATGAACTCCCGCTATGCCCTGAGTGCTGTGGCGCGGCGGGGACGTGAACCGGTTCGCGTGATGACCACGGGGCAGTGCCCGCGCTCCTGCGCGGGTATGAACATGCCCGTTGTTGCGTCCCTTGACCCGATAAGCGGATGGACCCTCCGTGAGGAGATCGCCGCCAAGCTCGCCATTCCCTTCCATGATCTGACACCTCAGGAGGCAGCTGAGGGTCTACAGGCACAGGGGTTGCCCGGATGGTTCGTAGATGACCTTCTGCGGCTCTACGCGGAGATGGCAGCCGATGCGATGTCCGAGGTGACGACGGCGGTGCGGGACCTGACCGGTCGTGCGCCGCGTACATTCGACAGGTTCCTGGCGAATGGGTAGAGCACGCTCGTAGAACCGTGGATCCCACAACGCCGGAGAATTGACGTCAGGCCGGAGGGGACGGGATTTCTTACGTCGCTTCCTGGCCGAGGGCCTGATCGATGCGCGGTGAGGATGCAGTGCCTACTGCGGTGCGGCGTGGGCCGTGACTGGCGCTGAGGTGGAGCACCACCGGGAAGCGGTCTGACGAGGAGTCAATGCCGTGCGCCTGGGCGAGTGGTCAGCAACGCCTGGAGGGCAACGATGTCCCCGACTCGGACGGCTCAGCTCATGGACGGCACCAGCCTCGCCAGACGCATCGTTGAAGAGGTCGCGGTCAAGGCGGCAGAGATCTCACGGCGCACGGGAACCTGCCCCTGTCCGGCGACGGTGCTGGTGGGAGAGGACCCCGCTTCGCTCGCGTATGTCCGCATGAAACGGGCCCGCTGCGCAAAGGCAGGTATCCAGTCCAGTCCCGGCACATCGGTCTGCCGGCCACCACCACGACCGCCGAACTGATCGACACCCTCGCTGCCCTGTCCGACGATCCGGAAATCCACGGCATCCTGCTCCAGCATCCTTGTGGCCCGCACATCGACGAGCGAGCGGCGTTCGAGGCCATTGCCCCGGAGAAGGATGCTGAAGGCCCAGAACCGGGAGACCGCGTGTCGGATGGGCAGTTCCTCTGATATCGGCTCGCCGCCCGTGAGGGCGGTGAGCCCTCGGAGCGGGGGGCCCGCAGATGCGTCAGCCGGCCTTGGCGGGTTCCGCGCAGCGGGCTCGGGTGCCGGCGAGGCGAACGCCCGCGCCCTGCCGCATCACCTCAACGTCCAGGTCACCGTTCATGACCGGTTGCCGGTTCTGCGGCCCAACCTCGATCTTGTCCCTCGTGGGGTGAGGGCGGCGACGAAAGGGTGTTGCCCCGGTGTCGCCACGAGTGAGGCCGCAGCGGCCTGGAGCCGCTGGTTCAGCCAACGGCGTCGTGCAGCAGATCCCGCAGTGTCAGTGCCGCCGGTAGCGGGGCTGCGGGCAGCGCCACATGGACGGTCCGGCGCAGGGCCGGGTCGGTGAGGCGGCACAGGACGAGTTCGTCGGGGACCGCCCGGGCGGCCAGCGAGGGGACCAGCGCCACCCCCAGTCCGGCGGCCGCGTAGCCGAACTTCCCGGTCCATTCCGCGATCCGGATGATCTTCCTGGGGGTGAAGCCCGCCCGTGCGCAGGCATCGGCGAGCATCGTAGGACGGTCGCCGTACGCGCTGTGAAGCCATGCCTCGTCTCGCAGTTCACGCAGGTCGACCGTGAGGGCTCCGGCCAGGCGGTGCGCGCGCGGAAGAGCCACGAACAGTTCGTCCTCGCACAACAAGGTCGTCGTGACACCGTCGGCCGATGGCAGACCGGACGGGTAGTCGCTGACGACAGCGAGGTCCAACGCCCCGTCCGCGAGGCGCTCCATCAGCGTGTCGGTCCAGCCCTCGACCGCGATGACCTCGACATCCGGCTTCGCGTGCTGGAGTGCCCGCAGGGCGGTGGGCACGAGCGAGATGTTGGCGGTGGCGAAGGCTCCCGTGTGCAGCAGTCCGCCGTTCCCCGCGTTCAGCACGGCCAGCTCCCGCGCCGCCCGCGACAGCCGGTCGAGCACCTCCACGGCGTGCCGGTGCAGCGTACGGCCGAGGGGATTGAGCCGTACGCCCCGAGGGAGCCGTTCGAACAGCGGCCCGCCCGCCTGCTGTTCCAGCGCGGCGATCCGCCGGGAGACCGCGGACTGTGTGTAATTGAGCCGGACCGCCGCCTTGGTGAACGATCCGGTCTCTGCCACGGCCACGAGCAGCCGAAGCGCGTCGACCTCGAACACGCCCCTCCCCCTTCACGATCCTCCGGGCATCGCCCGTCTTCCCACAACCCATTCTCCATATGCATGGGTCCTATGCAATCCAGTCGCTGGTGGAATGCCTTGGCCCGCCCTAACGTCGTTCACACGGCGGGGCTTCGCAGGGGGAACGGCCCCGCCGCACCACTGCCCATGAAGTCCGAGGGGGAAATGTGTTGTCACGACAGGGAGTTGGCATGGGGCGGGACCGATGACCCGGGGGGCCGCTGTCGAACTGCCGGCGATGCTGGCCGATCTGGCGGAACTCGTGCGCTGCGAGTCCTTCTCGGCCGACCACGCGGCGGTGGCGCGAAGCGCCGAGGTAGTGGGCGCGCTCGGGAGGAGGCTGCTGGGGGCCGGGCCGGAGACGATTGTGATCGACGGTGTGACCCATCTGCGGTGGACGTTCGGCACCCCGCGGGTCTTGCTGGTAGGACACCACGACACGGTGTGGCCCATGGGCTCGATCAAGAGCCACCCCTGGTCGGTGGCCGACGGGATCGCCCGCGGCCCCGGGGTCCTGGACATGAAGGCGGGCCTGGTGCAGATGTTCCATGCCCTGGCCTCGCTTCCGTCCCCGGACGGAGTGGGCATACTCGTCAACGGGGACGAGGAGGTCGGCTCGGCGACCTCCCGGCAACTGATCGAGGAATCCGTGCGAGGGTGCGCGGCCGCCTTTGTTCTGGAAGCGTCCGCGGACGACGAGGGTGCGCTCAAGACCGCCCGCAAGGGCACTTCGCGGTACGAGGTCGTCGTGCATGGCAGGGCGGCCCACGCGGGTCAGGAACCGCAGAAGGGGATCAACGCCGCGGTCGAGGCCGCTCACCAGGTGCTGTCCATCGCCGGTCTCGGCGCCGCGATGGGCGCCGTCGACGGCGCGGACTCCGTCCTGGGCTCCGCGACCGTCACGCCCACCCTGCTGTCGGCCGGCAGTGCGCGCAACACGGTGCCCGCGCTGGCGCGGGTGTCGGTGGACGTGCGCGTGCCGACCCCGGTGGCACAGGACCGGATCGACGCGCTCATACGGGGGCTCACGCCGCGGGCGCCCGGCGCCCGGCTGGAGGTGCTGGGCGGCAGCCAACGGCCGCCCATGGAGCCGGAGTCCTCCGCCGGACTGTTCGCCCTCGCCTCCCAACTCGCCGCGGAACTGGGCCAGGAACCGCTGCGGGGGATCGCCGTCGGCGGCGCCTCGGACGGCAACTACACCGCGGCTGCGGGCTGTCCGACGCTGGACGGCCTGGGCGCCGTGGGCGGTGGCGCTCACGCGAGCACCGAGTACGTCAAGGTCGGGCAGATGGTCCCCCGCACCCGTCTGCTCGCTCAACTCATCATGCGGACACGGCGCCGGCCCGACCGTGACCGGCGTGGCTCAGTGTGAAACGCGGCTGGGACTTTCTCTCAGCCTCTCGAAAGCCGGTGCTGCCGTTACTGCTGTTGCTGCCGTTCCGTCAGCCGCACCTTGATGGCTGATGGCCGGTCCGAATCGATGGGGAGATCATGGCTCTGTTCCAGAGGAGACGATTCATCATGCGACAGGGCGTGGACGGGCTCGGCCTCGGCGAGAAGCTCGGTAGTTATCCCGTCGCGGGAGTGGGAGGCGGCCTGGCGCAGATGGCGCGGCGGGTCGGCGTGGTGCTGTACGTCATCCTGGTCGTCTGCTTGGTAGTTATCACGCCCCCGGCGGCGTTCGCCAAGGGCGCCGTCATGACAGCGGTGGTGTTCGTCCTGTTCGGCCTCATGCTGGCATGGCGTCGTATGTCCGCGAGGTTCGGACTCAGGCGGTGCTACCTCTACACGGACGGCCTGGTCGTCACCAATCTGTTCGGCGGCGTGCAGGACGCGGTGGCGTGGAGCGAGGTGACCGTGCTGAACCGGCTCAGCGGCGCGTCGCTCTTCATGACCTTCCACCGGGTCGAGATCGCACGGCATGGCCTCAGGCCCCTGGCGTTCCTGGCGCTGGGTCTGAAGCCCCCTCTGGTGGACGCTCTGCTGAGCCAGCTGGCCAAGAACGGTATTCGCTGAGAGCGGCACGTGCCGACCGAGTCGACGCCGCGGCGGACCTTGATGATGCGTGGCCGCAGCCGCCGCACCCGCAGCCTTGTCGCCGGACAAAGAGTTCGTCCCACCGCGCTGTTCCTTGGGCCGGACAAAGGCCACCGTCAACGAGAAAGGGACAGTGGACATGCGAGCCTACGAACGAGATCGCGGCGCGTCCGACCGAGACGGTGCGGCGATCTTTTTCCAGGGTTGTCAAGCTCATTCGCTGGTCAGTGGCCTGCTCATGGTGCAGGTAAGTAAGGCGAGTGTTCGGCGAGTTGATCTGTCTTCGGGGACCCGCCACTGTCCTCGTCGCATGCCGGCATCGGAGGCACACGTCCAGTGTGCGGCCCCCGGCCTTCTCCTGAGAGGGCGTCACTGATACGGGATGTGGATGCCGGCCGCGCGCAGGTTCGCTTCGACCAGGGCGTTCAACCGGGCGATGGAGGGTCCCTGGTCTTCCCGGTGGTGGTTGACCAGTCCGTACCGGGCGGCGGCGTCGGACTGGTTCTGAAACCCGGTCGGTATCGTCCGCAGCGCACGATTGGTCAGCAGATTGGCGGCCACCGCGGACGCGAGTGCTTCGATCCGCGGGTCGTCGGGATCCCAGGATCTGGCGTCCCAGCTGCGCTTGGTCAGCTCGATGAACTCGGGGTCGGCGAGCGAGTGTTCGAGGTGGGTCAGGAAGCTGTCGAAGATCTCCGGAATCAGTGCCCGGGCCAGCACCAGACCCTCGCGTTGAACGGCCACGTAGTCGGGGCTGAAGCTCAGATCGGTGAGTCGGTCCAGGATCGCGCAGGCCCGGTCGGGCAGAAGGGCCCGGTCGCTGTGGTTGAGCCGGTGCAGCGTGTCGCGGCGTGCGGTCAAGTCCTCGATCCGTTCGGTGAGGCGGCGATGGACGTCGTCCAGGGCGGCGGCGAACCGCTCGGGACCGGCGTCGAGCAGGTCGCCGATCTCGGCCAGCGGGACGCCGGCCCCGGCCAGGGTCCTGGCCTGGATCAGCCGGAGCAGGTCGGCCGACCCGTAGCGCCGGTAGCCGGAACCGTCACGTTCCGGCTCGGCGACCAGGCCGAGCCGGTGATAGTGCCGCACCGTCTTGATCGTGACGCCGACGAACGCCGCCGCCTGACCGATCGTGAGCCCGTTCGCCATCGGTTCAGCACACCTCCAGATCGTGGACGGCCGCGGTCTCGGGGTACGGGTTGCGGGCGATCACAGGGGCGAGGGTAGCGCGCGTTGATCGGTGCCCGGTCAGCCCATGGTCGCGATGGAGGTTGACCTTGACCTTGGGTCAGGGTGCACGCTCATCGCGAGGCCGCCTCGAAGGGGCCGGTAGCCACCAGGGCCAACCGTCACGAGATTGAGGAATGACCATGAGCGCGTCCCTCCACACCACAGAGAACTCCGCTGCCGGACAGGATCGCCCGGAGCTGCGGAAGGCCATCCAGGAGATCGTCGATTCCGGTCTCGCCGGGGTGTCGCTGCGTGTGAACGATGAGCGGGGCGAGTGGGTCGGCAGTGCGGGGGTGGCCGAGCTGGGCGAGGCTGCCGAGCCGCCGGTCAACGGGTACGTCCGGATCGGCAGCAACACCAAGACCTTCACCGCGACCCTCGTGCTGCAACTGGTGGCCGAAGGCAAGATCGAACTGGACACCCCGGCGGCCGACTACCTGCCCGAGTTCGCCCTTGACCGGCGGATAACGGTGCGGATGCTGTTGCAGCACACCAGCGGGGTGTTCAACTTCACCGGCGAGCTCTTCGAGGACGGGACGGTCGTAGCGGGGATCCCCTCCACCATCTCGGGCCAGGAGTGGGTGGACAACCGGTTCAGGACCTACCCCCCGGAGAAACTGGTACGACTGGCGTTGTCCAAGCCGGCGCGGTTCGAACCGGGGACGGGCTGGAGCTACTCCAACACCAACTACGTGCTGGCCAGGCTGCTGGTTGAGAAGGTCACCGGCCGCTCGTGCGCCGAGGAGACGCAGGAGCGGATCCTGGGTCCGCTCGGCCTGTCGGACACCGTGGTGCCGTACACCTCGCCGGAGATCCCCGAGCCGCACGCCCACGCCTACTACCGGTACGAGGAAGCCGGCCGGCAGAAGACGGTCGACATCACCCGCCAGAACCCCTCCTGGATCTCCGCCGGCGGAGACATGATCTCCACCACCCAGGACCTCCACACGTTCATCTCCGCGCTGGCGGGCGGCAAGTTCCTGCCGGCCGGGCTGCTGGCCGAGATGCGCACGCCGCATCCCGAGAGCGGCTTCGGCCTGGGGCTGCGTGTGCAGGACGCGGGCCCCAACGGCGGCACCCTCCTCTTCCACAACGGCGGCGCCGCGGGCCACGCGGCGCTGATGTACAGCACGCCCGACGGCAGCAAGACCCTCACCGCCTCGCTCAACTATGTGGACGACGCCGCGATGTCCCTGGCCGGGGTGTTCCTGAAGGCGATGGAGAGGCTCGTCGATGAGGTGTTCGGCGGCGAGCGGGCCGGATCGACTGACGAGGTGGCCGAGCCGACGCAGCCGACGAACTGAGCACCTCGCACCCGTATCTCTTGAAGGTGGGATCGGGATGGGAGGCAGTCTGCGGGATAGATCGTCTGTCACCGGTCGACTTCGAGGTTCCGCCAGGACGAGCAGGACGAGCAGGACGAGCAGGACGAGCAGGACGAGCAGGACGAGCAGGACGAGGAGGGCGTGCAGGAGGTTCGTCGCGCGAGGTCCGCGAGGGCACCGAGGCCCGGCGCCGACCATCCGGTCGTGAGCAGCTCGGCGTCCGCTGGAGTGATCCCGAGCCTCTGGAGGGCCGGGTCGGTGGTTGTGCGACGGTCGGTGATCTCGGTGATGACCCAGAAGGCGCCGCCGGCCACCAGGAGGGGCGGACACGGTCGACGAACATGGCTTTGTCGGCGCCGAACAGGAACGACAGCAGCATCACCAGGAGGATGAGCATGGCCGGCGTGCCCACGGCGACGAGGGCGGTCCACCACGGGTGATCGGCGATCAGTCCCCACAGGTCCATCCATGGTGATCCACCGGCTGACGTCGTTGGTGAGCCACTTCCACACCATCTTGCCGACGGCCAGTGCAAGGACGGCGTGCAACAGGAACTTCGGCAGCGGGTCGAGCGACCCGTCTTCGTCGAGCACCGCACCTCCAGGTCGAGCACCACACCTCCGGGCGGTTGATGATGGGGTGCCCTGTCAGGCGGCGCGCCGGAGCCGGGCGCGGCGGGAGCGCGCGGACAACCCGAGGAGCTCGTGCAGCGCGGTGCCGTTCTCCGCCCAGCGCCGGAGTCTGTCCCGGTCGACCCAGCGGATGCTGTGCCGGTCGCCCCAGGTCATGGCGTCCCGGGAGAAAGTACTGTTGGTGACGACGACGGCGTGGTCGGCACGGTGGGCCGGGCCTGCCGTTCCCTTCACCGCGTACATGACGGAGGACCCCACCTTCCCGCCGACCCGGGTGTGCTTGGCCTGGATGACGATCCGGCCTCGGTGGGTGTGCTCGCCGATGACGTCGGCGGCCTGGTCGCCTCTGCCCCCCACACGCCGTGCCGACCAGCCGTCGCGGACGAGCAGGTCCCGCAGCGCGTGCTCGAACTGCCGGTCGTCCATCGCGTCGATCTCGGCAAGGGTGATCCGCAGCGTGGCCAACCGTTCCGCGTCACGCCGCCGGCCACGCACGGTTCGCGTGATCCGCCAGGCCCCGATGACCCCCGCCGGCAGAACAAAAGCCAGCAGGAACGGCCACCCGTCCTTGAGCGCTCCGAGGGCCGCGACGGCCATCCGGACGGCCAGGACGAGCGCCGCCAGTGCCACGACCGCGGCCGAGAGGACCTCGGGCGCGCCGCGTGGACGTCGGAGGCGTAACCGCTTGCGCCCCATCAGCGGGCGGCGGGAGAGGAGGCGGCCGGCTGCGGTTGCGCGGGCGGCGCCGTGGTGGCCGCCTCACCGAACCCGAACACCTGCCCCCACAACCAGATGCCGGCCGCGAGGCCGGCGATCATCCAGCCGCTCATCCGCTTCGCCCTGCCCGGCTTCGGATTGCGGCGGATGTGGCCGCGTACGAAGTGGAACCCGTCCGGCGCCTTCGACATGACGTCCCTCCCATCAGCGAGCCACGGTCGCGGCCCGTCTCTCTCATTGATGTAGCAGTGGCCACTGACAGAAATTGACGGTTCATCACGAGGCCGAGCTGGGCCGGGCCGTCATCAAGCCAGGGTCCATCGCATCGTCCGGCTGCCCGCCCGACTCGAAGCCCAGGGCCGCTGACCTGGAGGACGGGCGGCCACGTGACTTGAGTGCGGCCCCCGAGTCCCGCCAACCGCAGCCCTGCGAGGTTCACCGATCGGACGTCTCTCACCTGCGGAGACGGCCGAGGCCGCCTCCGGGCATACCGCGAAGGCGAATGGCGAAAAGAAGCGGGAGCGCACTCGTCGCTATTGTGCGCCGGTGCCGCCGCTCTCGCGGGTCTTCACGCCGGGGTCCCCGCCGCGTACGTGGCCCAGTGCGGCGGCGAGCGCGAGCAGCGCCGGGACGGCTCCGTGCCGGGACGAACCAAGGCCGATTCCCACCACATCGGGTCTTCGGTTCTGCTACGACTTGGAAGGGACGGACGGGAAGGCGGAGGCCAGGTCATGTCGGAATACCAGCACTATCATTTTATGGTTGATGAGTCGTTGACCGACGGACAGCTTGCGGAGATCCGCGCATTGACGACGCGCGCCCGCCTCACCCGGCACAGCTTTGTCAATACCTACACCTGGGGCGACTTCAAGGGCGACCCTCAGGCACTGCTGGAATCCACGTACGACGCTTACCTCTACTTCGCGAACTGGGGCACACGGCAGGTGAGTCTGCGTTGGCCCGACACCGCCCTACCCCTGGACGTCGCCGAAACCTACTGCGCCGGTGCGCCGGCGACCAGTCGGGCAGCCGGCGGATATGTGCTGATCTCCCTGGAGTCGGATTCCGAGGGAGAGGCAGAGGATTTCATCGACCTCTTCGACCATGGGCACGACGGGGACATGGGCGAACAGTGGCTGCCCTCCATCACTCGCGCCCGCTCTCACGTCGCCGAAGGTGACCTGCGTCTCCTCTACCTCGCCTGGCTGCTCAGGCTGCAGGCCGGTGAACTCGACGACAACGACCTTGAGCCCCCGGTGCCGCCGGGCCTGGCAGAGCTGCCCGAATCACTGACCGACCTGGCCACGTTCCTCCGTATCGACCCGGACCTCGTCGCGGCCGCGGCCACAGGCTCACCCCGGCCGGTACCCCGCCCTTCCCTGGCTGCCCACCGCGCCTGGATCGCCACCCTCGACCCCGGCGAGAAGGATGCCGTCCTCGCCCAACTGCTTCACGGAGACGACGTCCAGCCCCTGTCCGGGCTGCGTCGGCGCTTCCAGGACACCTGCACGGCCACGGCGCCTGACCCGGCACCGCGTACGGTCGCCGAACTCCGTGCCGCGGTATCGGCACAAAGAGCGAGACGAATCGCCCACGAGCAACAGCAGGAGGCCGAGGAGAGGGAAAGAGTCGTCCGTGAGGCGCGCGAGGCCCAGGACCGGCGCCTGTCCGACCTGCAGCACGATCCCGAGACCGCCTGGCAGCAGGCGGGAGAACTGCTCACCGTGAGGGGAACCCGCCACTACAGGGAGGTCGTCCAGCTCCTGAGCGACTTGGCTGCGCTGGCCGACCGGGACGACACCATGACCGCGTTCACCGAGCGCTACGGCGAATTCATCACCGCCCACCGGACAAAGAAGGCCCTGCTGCGCGCTCTCAGAGCCGACGGACCAGCCTGCGCCGCCCTCATCGCCCGCACCCCCGCGACGGACTGAGACCCCTGCGGCCGTCAAGCGCCCGCGCCACGCGAACGGACGGGTCTGATTGATGCCCCGTAACACGGCGCACGAGCCGATCCCGGGCAACGACGCGGCGATCCCAGGGAGGGCGGTCACCGTCTAGCGCACGCCCTGAAAGGCGCTTGACGACTCGCCCGCAAGCGAGCCCGTCCAGCCGCCTCGCCGACGACATTGCTGGAGCCACCGGACAGGCTCGGGGTGTGAGGCTCAGCGGCCCTGACCGGCGTTTCCGACTGGGCCGACCTTCATCGGGGGAGTCGGCGCCGTCCGCGACGGGTAGCGTGGCGGCGCCCGGCCAGATTCCTGGAGAGCGCCTTTTGGCGGTCGAGCGTCAAGTCCTCATGTCGGACCGGAGACCCAGAGTCGTGAGGCCGCTGGGAGGCAGCCCGCGTTCGTATCTGCCGGATTCTTCGCCGGGGGAGGAATTCGACCGGGCCGGGCCGGCCACCGCCGCGTACGGCCGCGCGGTCAAGGTCGCCAGGAAGCAGTAACCACCCCGCAACCAGCAGCCCTGACCCAGCCTCACCCGGAAAGGAACACCAACTCACGGACCGTCCTCTGATGGCTCCTGCGGCGCCTGACCTGCCGAATCCGTTCGTGCCAATGCTGTTGGGAGCGGGCGACGTCGCTCTGCGCACGCGCCGCCGATGCCACGGTGCTCCGAAGCCGAAGCCGAAGCCGAAGCCGAAGCCGAAGCCGAAGCCGAAGCCGAAGCCGAAGCCGAAGCCGAAGCCGAAGCCGAAGCCGAAGCGGCAGGCGTTCGTGGCTCAGCGCCGTGCCGACGCCAGTGCCGCGCTGACCTCGGCGGCAGAGGCGGGAGCGGCCGGCTGGTTCCTGTACTGGTCGTTCTTGGTCACCGCGTAGGGCGCGCAGAAGGCCGGGGTGCCCACTTGTGAGCGCCAGCTTTCGGCGAGCGGTCCCATGTCCAGGCAGTCGTACCCGAGCAGCGAGAGCAATTCGGCGGCGTGCTTCTTGGCGCCCGGGTCGTTGCCGGCGATCGGCAGGGTGGTGCGGTCGGCCGCGTCCACGGGCCGTGGCAGTGCCGCCAGGTGTTTGTAGTTGATGTTGTTGAACGCCTTCACGACGTGCGCCTCGGCCAAGTGCCGCTGGAGCAGTTCGCTATCGGTGAGCTCCTGCGCTTCGAGTTCCGGGATGGTGCCGTCACGCGGGGCAAAGTAGTTACCGGTGTCGATGACCGTCTTGCCGACGAGGGGCTCCCGGGGAACCGTCCCAATAGCGCCGACCGGGATCGTCACGACGACCCAGTCCCCGGCCGCCGCTTGCGCGGGAGTGGCCGCACGGGCCCGCGGCCCCAGTTCGTCCACGAGGTCGGAAAGCGTCTGCGGCCCACGCGAGTTGCTGAGCACGACGTCCAGGCCGGCGTCGACCGCCAGACGGGCGAGCGTGCTTCCGATGTGTCCACTGCCGATGAGTCCAAGTGTTGCCATACCTGGGAAACCTCCCGGTTGAGTGCCGATCCGCGCGAGTGCCTTTCTTCGATCCCCGAAGCGGGAGTCGTGTGATCAGCGGTGACTGCTGAAATACATGAGGGACCGCGGCCCCGCAGGGACGCCGTCGCTTGCTCGATCCGAAGTTCCGCTGCGGGCCTTGGACCGCGCCGTGTGCCTCGCCCCGTTGTAGACCCGTTGGGTCCAACAGGCCCCGCTCCGCCCCTGCGAGCGGGGCCCTTCGCCGTCCGGGTCCGCTTGAGGGCGGAACGTGCCGCGCGCGGCTGTGGAAGAGGCCAGGTTCGGCAGCTCCCTCCGTAGCCCGCTGTGCGGGCGTCGGGGACGGGCCGCAGGGTGATCAGAAGACGTAGGGGATGTCGTGGATGATGTCCTGGTGGCGGATGCGCCAGACGCCGCCGGTCCGGCGGAAGGTGAAGCGGTAGTACCCGGACTCGATGGGCTTGATGGCGCCTTGGGCGCCGAAGGTGCCGGCGGGCCACCCGCCCTCGGGCTTCCTGGTTCCGACAACGTCGAAGGTGATGAACTGGGTTTCGATGCCGGCCTCGTCGCCGTCGACGGAGACCAGGTGGTCGTAGGTGGTGTGGTGGCTCCAGCCCAGGGGCGGGTGCGGCGCCATGGCTGTGGACATGGCCGCTGCGATCTGCGCTCCTCCGGAGAGGGTTCCCAGCAGTTCCGTCCCGTTGGGCCCGCGATGGTAGTGGACCTCGACGACCGCGTCGGCCTCGTAGAGCTTTGCCAGCGCCTCGCCGTCGCGCCGGTCCGCGGCCCGGGTGTATCGGGAAACGATCTCCCTGATCTCGTTCTCGGTGCTCATGACATTCTCCGGTTCTCCTTGTGGTGCCTGTCGGCGTCCGGGCTTGTGCGGCAGACGGGCGGCGACCAGTCCGCTTGTGATCCGCAGGCGGCATCCTGGCCGGCCGCAATCTGTATGCGTGAAAAGTACATATCCTTGGACGGAAGTGCAACTGTAAGAGTTGCTAATATGAAGGCGTAGGGAGCCACCCGGACCAAGCGGCGGAAGAAAGAGGTACGAGCATGCTGGACGTGAGGTTCTCCAGCGCACTGAAGGCCATGCTCCTGCTGGGCCATGCCGAAGAAGAGGGCAGTCCCGTCCTCAGCTCGACCCAGCTCGCCAGGAGTCTGGACATGAACCCGAGCCTCGTACGCAAGCTGATGGTCCCGCTGGTGCGGGACGCCCTCGTCGCGTCCATCAAGGGCCGCAGCGGGGGCGTCCGCATCGGCAGACCCGCGGACCAGATCACACTGGGCGAGATCTACCGCTCATCCATTGGGGACAAACCGCTGTGGGCCCCCCGGCCGGAGGGGCCCCGGGAGTGCCTGGTCACCAACCACTCCGCCGAGTACTTCGCCAGGCTCACCGACGAGACCGAGGCAGCCGTCCTCGGCACATTGGCAGGCCGCACCCTCGCCGACAGCCTCGACGAGTTGCGCGCCATCGACCGGGCCGGCGGAGCTCCCGCTCCGGAACGGCCGCTCGCCGCGCCCCGTCATTAGCCGGGCTGGTTACCCCGTTGGGGCTTTCGCACAGGATGGCCCGCTGACCGAGCGGTGCGGTCCTTCCACGCCGTGATCACCGGCTCGATCAACGGCCACTGTAGGACGCGGGTGGGGCGAAGCATCGGCCGGTGAGCGTGACGCCGAGGCGCGCCCTCCCGACCTTTCGGCTGCGGCGTTGGTTCCGGCCCCGACAGGGGGCCGTGTCAGCGTTAGCTTCAGGTCAGGTTCTTCGACTGTCGGCAGTGGATCGCCGAGTACGAAGAGCAGTTCCGGCGGCGCTGACCAGTCTCAGCGGAACGCGGCGACATTGCGGGCGGCCCAGTCCGCGAAGGGGCGCGGGGCGCGGCCGAGGACCCGCTGGACGTCCGGGCTGACGCGCAGCTCGGCCGGGCTCGGGGAACCGAGGATGTCCAGGGTGTCGTCGGCGAGCTCCGCCGGCATGCTCTGGGTCATGGCGGCCTTGGCCTCGTCGCGGGTGAGCTCGTGGAACCTCACTGGCGAGCCCAGCGCGGCAGCGATGGCCTCCGCCTGCTGGCGCGGAGTGATCACCTCCGGGCCGGTCAGCTCGTAGGCGCCGCCGGTGTGCCGGTCATCCAGCAGGCAGGCCGCCGCGACCGCGGCGATGTCCGCCGGGTCGATGATCGGCACCCCGACGTCGCCGAAGGGCGCGGCGACGACCTGTTGCGCGCGGACGGACTCGGCCCACCACAGAGCGTTGGAGGCGAAGCCGCCCGGACGCAGGATGGCCCACTCCAGGCCGGACTCCCGCAGCGTGTCCTCCAGCTCGCGCATCGCGATCCGCGTTGGGCCGAAGGGCCTGGTCACCACGCCCAGCGTGGAGAGCAGGACGACCCGGCGGACCCCGCTGTCCGCAGCTTCGCCGATGATGTCGGCAGGGCTGGCTCCAGTGGTGTGCAGGTCGCCGGACAGCAGGAGGAACATCGCCTTCGCCCCGGCCAGTGTGGGCTTGAGGCCGGCCGGCTCGGCCAGGTCGGCCGTCACGTGGCGGACGCCGTTCGGCACCGCCGCCGTGTGCCGTGACACGGCCGTCACCTGCTGGCCCGCCTCGGCCAGTGCCTGCGTCAACGGCCGGCCGATATTCCCGGTAGCCCCGGTCACCACGATCATGATCAGCTCCTTGTCAGATGTCCTTCTGTGGCCTTCACGCTAGGAGCGCGGGCTAACTTTTGGTAAGGACATACCTTGAGGTAAGCTCATGGCATGGCGGGAAGCGTGCAGCACAGACAGGTCGAGGCGGGGAAGCGGTATGACGTGTTTCACACCGACTGCCCCGCGCGCGATATGGTCGACCACGTGACCAGCAGGTGGGGCATCTGGGTGCTGATCTCCTTGCGGAGCAACGACCTCCGGTTCTACGAACTGCGCGAGAGCATCCAGGGCATCAGCGAGAAGATGCTCGCCCAGACCCTGCGCGCGCTGGTCCAGGACGGCCTGGTCTGGCGGGAGGTCGAGCCGACGACGCCGCCCCAGGTCTCCTACGGGCTGACCGAGTTCGGCCGGGACATCGGCGAGCCGCTGACGGATCTGTTCGACCGGATCACACGGCGACTGCCGCCGCGCAGCGCGGGATAACGGGTAGTGGCTGACACGCATCGCATCCCCGACGCGATGGACGACCCGCTGAGCCCAGATGTGCGCCCTGATCCCATAGCGCCCCTCTGGCCCTGAACGCGAACTGGGTCCCTGGGGAGTGCGGATCACGCTCACGCCCGCACCCCCCACCAATGGATGACGGAGCCCCAGAGACAACCTTGAAGGTTACCCCGGGTAAAACAACTTCTTCTCGCAGTACTGCAACAGAGTGTCACCTTCGAATGTGGCAACTTGGAGCACAATGCCGTTTATTTTGTTATTCTGGCCCGCAGGGTTCATGTATGTATTCCAGGACTTATAGGTGCCGTATCCGTCCATATTCTTGCGCCATGCGTAGTAAATCCTGTCGCCGGTCGTCCACTGCTCGGCGAGCCTGACGCGAACATGGTGACCGTCCGCCTTTTCGTCGTACAGCTTGATATTGATGCCGGTAGCTGACCCCTCGTAAGGCCAGTTTGCGATATTTACGGATCCGCTTGAGGTGAGCGGGGAAGTGGTGCAGCTTCCATAGGCGCTAGCAGCGCTTGCGGGACCCACTCCGAGTACCGAAAACAGGAGAGCCCCGCCAGTCAGCATGCTGAATTTTGCCATTTTATTCATTAATCCCCCAAGATGAATTCAGCTGGCCATTTCGCGTTGCGGAAAGCAGCCCTCGGGTGGGCCATGCGGCATTCGGCGGTCGAGGCGCCGAGATGACCTACCCGGGGTCATTTACGACCCTAGAATTCGCGACTGGGCTGCGACAAGTGTCAGCTTGCCCTGCGAAAGACGTCGACGGTGTCGACCAGCACAGTCACCACGGAAACACCGGCGAGCGCGCGGTCTCGTCCGGCACACCCGTAGGGGTAGCCGGGGTGAACCAACGCCGGCCCGGGGCCGGATGTACCGGCAGCCCCTCGATGTCCTTCCCGTCCCGGCGCGCGCGTCGTCCGGCGTACAGCCCCGCCTCGGCGCGTAAGCCCTGCCTCGGTGCAGAAGGCCTGCCTCGGTGCATAAGGCCCTCGCGTGGCGAGTCAGCCCTCCCGGGGGGTGGCAGAAGTCCTGCTGCGGCGGGGACAATCGGTGTCTTCCCGTGGCGGGTTTCCAGGACCCGGGCACACTGAGCGGCGAGGCAAAAGGGGTGCGGCGTGGGTCCGCAAGCGGCGCCGTCCACGGACTCCCGGCGCGCGGCCGACGTCCTGACCATGCACCGGCTGGCCCACAGGGTGGACGGCGTACAGGCGCTGGTGCGGTGGCTGGCGCGCCGGACGGGGTGCTGGGTCGGGTTGATGGACTCGGCCGGCGGCGTACAGACGGCTTCTCCCCGGGGGCGCGGCTCCGATGTGATGCTGCTCGTCGCCGACGCGCTGCGTGTGATGCGTGAGCGGGGGCTGCGTACGTTCGTCACGGATGAGTCCCCGGGCCGCTCGGTCGCGCTGCTGACCATCGACATACCCGGCGACCAGTCCGGCCCCGTCCCGTGTGGACTGGTCCTCGCGGTCGTCGGATCGGATCCTCTCGGGACGGCCGCCCCGGGCGCCGCGGGGCCACTGCTCGGGATCTGCTGGTGGGCGCGGGAAACCGAACGGACCCGGCGGCGCGTGGAGATCGCCGACGCACGCGGACGGGAGGCCGTGCTGCATCTGCTGATGTCCGGAAACCTCACGACGGCGCATCAGATCGCGAGCGTCCTCGCACCGCGCCTCCACGATCCGGCCAGGTTCCATGTCATCGAGTGCGGCGTCGACCGACGGGCCGAGACGATCCGTATCTGCACCGAACTCACCGGCGGCCGGGCCTGGATCGTACGGTGTCCCGTTTACTCCGACCATGTGCTCGTGGTCGCGTCGGCGACCCCGGATCCTGCCGACGCCCGCCGACTGGAAGCCGCGCTCACGGCCGAGATCGAGGGCTGTGTCGTGGGGACCGGCGACGCGCTGGCGCTGCGTGATACGGCCACCGGCTACGAACAGGCATTCCATGCGCTCGCGGCGGCCCGTGGCCGCCCCGAGCGCTGGGCGCGGTTCGACGCCACCCTGGGGCTGCCCGTAGTGATGGGCCACCATGGCCATGCCTGGGCCGACCGCCTGCTGGCACCGCTCACCGGGCACATCCCCGCCCGGGCCGCCGACCCCGACAGCCGCACACTCACCGACACGGTCCGGTCATGGCTGGCTTTCTCGTCCACCGCGACCCGGCACTTGAAGATCCACCGCAACACCCTTGCCTCACGCCTCCGCCACATCGAGACGCTCCTCGGCCTCGACCTGGAGCTGGTGGGTGACCAGGCGAAGCTCGATCTGGCCCTGCGGATCGCGGCGTTGCCACACGTGACGGACCACGGGCCGACGGGCACGGCGCAACCGGCTCCGGCCGAGGACGCCATCGAGGCGCCGCTCCGCCTGCCGGCCGTACGGGAGTGGGCACTGACGCAGTTGCGCCCCGTACACGAGGACGCGCCCGCGCTGGAGACGACGCTGCGCACCTGGCTGCGCAACGACACCCGGCTGAGTACGACGGCGCGGGCCCTCGGGGTGTCGGTGACAGGAGTCCGGAAGCGGCTCATACGCCTCGAACAGGTCCTGCACCGATCGCTATTACGGGCCCCGAACGCGCGCCATGACCTATGGCTGGCCATCGAGATCCTCGATCGCGGAAAACCGGACAGGAACGTCTGACACCCGGCACCGCGTATGGGTGGTCGGGTCCGCCGGCGGTACGGAGCGGCGGCGCCCAGACACCGGCCGCCGCCGCGATCCGCGTGGCCTACGGTCCGGCGTCTGGGTAGATGTGCTCCCACCAGCTGACGGCGACCGCCCCGCCCGGCATCATGGCGATCAGGACGCCACGTCAGTCCGCGTACACGCTCAGTCCCGCGAGCTGCCCCGCCGGCCAGCCGCTGTTCCCGGTGAATTGGATCCGCACGAACCGCGCCGACGAGCCCACGGCGACCGGGATCGTCACGGTGTTGCCGCTCGCCGGGTTGAACACGTACGCGGCCGAGGCGCTCAATGGGGACATGATGCCCCCGTCGGCCACCGTCGAGCCGAGGACCGACAGTGTCTGGGTACGGGTCGCCCAGGCGGGGTTCGGGGGCAGCGACAGGACGACGCGCTTCACCGGGCTGACCGAGCCGAGGTCGACCTGGATCCACTGCGGGAAGGCGGCGTTGTTGGCGCTCTCCCAGTAGCTGTTGCTGTCACCGTCGACGGCGTTGCCCGGGGCGTAGTTCTGCGTCTGGCTGCTCGCGCTCGCGGGCCTGCGCAGTGCCAGGTCCCCGGTCGGCGGCGGAGTCGTGCCGCCCGGCGGGGTGGGGCGGACCGGGGTCAGCGCCAGCTCGCCCTTCAGCATCCGCCCGCCGTCACCGGTGAGCCGCAGATAATAGTCCGACGAGCAGGCCGTACCGTCCTCGTCCAGGGCCCGGATACCCGAACCCACCGGGATCTGCGAGGAGTTCTCGGCGGTCTTCGCGATCTGGTTGCCCTCGTTGAACTCGTCGAACATGGAGATGTAGATCCCCGCGACCCCGAGCCGGCACATGTTGTAGAACTGCCGCCACA
This sequence comes from Streptomyces sp. NPDC056835, assembly GCF_042789485.1. Taxonomy (NCBI): domain Bacteria; kingdom Bacillati; phylum Actinomycetota; class Actinomycetes; order Kitasatosporales; family Streptomycetaceae; genus Streptomyces; species Streptomyces sp. NPDC056835. The sequence goes on along the minus strand of NZ_JBHUBB010000012.1, from coordinate 140,191 downwards.
TGAAATCGCCGTGCGCACGGTGCCCCGACTGGAGATCACCGGGAAGGACACAGGGCTGGTAGTCGATGCCATGGGCGTCGCAATGTGCCTGGTCGGGCGAGTTGACGTTGGTATAGAAGTTGTCGGCGCCCGCGATGTTCCCGATCCGGCCGACCATCCAGGGCGAGAGCATGTCGAAGGCGTGGTACACGTCCAGGTACCCGGCGCGCGAGTCCTCGTTGCCGCTCCGCCAGTGGGTGGGCACCCCGCCCATCACATAACAGCCCTGCGCCTTGAACCAGTTGACGACATCCAGACAGACCGGCGCCGACCAGGTCTTGTTGGGCTCGTTGAAGCCGAAGCCCCAAATACCCACCACCGGCTTGCCGTTCTGCCGGGCATAGGCGGGCGACGCCGTGTACGCCTTCATCTTCTCAAGCCAGTCCGCCTTCATCTCCGGCTGCATATTCGTCCAGCCGGTGGCGTCGTACATGATGTAGAACTTCCGCCCGTGCTTCTCGGCGGCGCTGCGCACCTTCGCCGCCATGGCGTCCCTCGTCGCGCCCTCGCCGCCGTTGGGGTTGAAGCGCTGGAGGGCGGCGGTGTCCATGCCGTACTGCTGCATCCACGAGAAGTGGGTGTCGACGGTCTGCTGGTCGTACGAGGAGAACAGCGTGGCCGGCTGACCGCTGCCGAGCGCCGGATAGGCGGTCCGGTAGGTGTGGGTGTAGTCGCGTACGTCGGGCCAGCTCACGATCGCGGTATTGGTCGGGGAGGGCGACTGGCCCCAGTTCTGCGACCAGTGCCACCAGCCGTTGATGGGCGCGCCGTCACCGGAGCAGGCGAACCAGCCCTGGTAGCCGACGGTGATCTTGCCGACGACATCTCCCGGCGGGGAGGCCGCCGCCTGTGCGCTCTGGGCCTGGGCCCCCAGGCCCGCAGCCGCTCCGGCACCTGCCAGTGCGGACGCGATGACGGTCCGTCGGGAAACGGCCATGGGATTCCTCGCAATCGGCTCGGTCCGGTCCGTGTCCCTACGTCCCGGCGCGCGTGGTGCGAACGCCACTCAACGTAGGGACACGGAAGGCCATGAGCAAGACGAGGAACCGAAATTTATCGACCAACCGACGTCAGGATCCGACAGATTGAGCGAAATTACTGTTCAGAATGGGTACGTAAACCTGAGGGAGTACGGGAGTCGGAACACAGGAGTCCGTGCCACGGCAGTCATGGACCAGGCATTCACCGAGACGGCGCGCACGTTGTATCGATCGAGCGACAGCCGCGGCCGGCCCGAAGCAACCGCCCCGGTCCTGGCAGTCCTCGCACAGGTGTGGGTGCGGGCGGCGCTTACTCCAGTCCCGGGTGTATCCGACCGCCTTCCACCGGTCGTAGGTGAACCTCTGCCCGCAGCCCGCGCATACCGGCCGCCGCGCCTCCCGCTGTGCGGCTTCCCGCGCCTCACGGCGCCGTTGTTCTTCCCGGGCGGCTTGGCGGCGGCGGGCGATGTGGGCGTCCCGGCGGGGGTTGTCGATCGCGTCCAGCGTGGCTCCCGGTGGTCGCGGCCGCAGCGCCGGAACGCGGGTCCGGCCGGGCCGTGCTCGCGCAGAGTTCCAGCGTGGTCGCCACGATCGGGATGCGGCCGTCGTAGGAGTGGTGGCCGCCCTCGCTGTGCCACCGGCCCTGCCAGTGGTGGCGCGCTGACCCGCAGACCTCGACCTGAAGGTCGGCGGCGGGCGCGACGTCCCGTTGGCGGTCCGCGCGCAGCGGGTCACGACCACGGTGGAAAGACTGATCAAAGCCGGCGCCAGCGTGCTTCGGATCACGGATGAGCCGGACATGGGGCAGTACGCCGTCCAGCTGCGGGACCCGGAAGGCAACGAATTCGACGTTGTCTAGGAATCGTTTGGCCATGCGACTCGGCGCGGACTCGGTGCGGACTCGGCGGGGGCGGGTGCGTGGGCGGCCCGGGCCGGGGCACCCGGGTCCGTTCCATCACGGCCTCGAACTGCGGGGAGTCGCCGCGCTGCCCGGCGGTGATCACGATGCGTCCATATCGGAGGCCGACCGGACTTCCTGCCCCTGGGCAACAGTGCTACCAACACTGCCCGCTGTTCGTCCGTCAGATCTCCGCGCGACACACAGCAAGATCATCTCGCGCTCAAGATTCACTTTCGAAACACGGAACACCTAGCTGTCTGAAGGGTGTGAAGCGGGACGAGTGAACAGGTGTGCTTGCTGTATCCCGGCCTTGCGTAGTTCGTCTGCCACGATACGCAGCGCGGTGCGGGCCATATGCGGGAATATCCCGCCCTTGCAGTCCATCCACACGCGGGGGACCGTGTCGTCGACGGCGACGTAGTTGGGGCTGTAGAGGTCGGTGTCGGTCATGACATCTTCGGCCTCCTCCGGCGAGAGTTCGCGGCCGTCCTCGAACACGCACGTCAGACGGCGTCTCGCGGCGGTGAGCGCCGCGACCGCACGGGCCGGGTCGCTCGACTCGACGGCGATCTCCCAGTGCTGCTGAAACATGGCGCCGTCGTCCCCCAGGATACGCAGCGCGCCCGGGTCTACCGTGATGCCGCTTGGTTCGCTCTCCGAGAGCACGGCCCGGCGCATCCAGAATGCGCTCTGGAGGGTTTCCGCGCATGCCTCGGCCACGCGCCAGAGCATCTGCGGGCCGGAACCGCGAACCGCCTCCTCGAACAGGCCGCGTGCGAGTTGGTGGTCTCCCGACTCCAGGGCCCGGCAACCGCGTCTGAACGCGATCTCGGCAGGGTGATCGGCAGTTGGCAGGAGGGACTCATTGGTATCCATACGTCCATAGCTATCACCCAGCTCTGCCATACAGTCGCTGAGCTGCCGAATCACCGGCAGTGCCGACACGGACCCGACCGGTCAGACCCGACCGGCAAATGGTGATGATCACCTGTCAGAGGACACAGGAGGTGCGATGTCCGTGAACCCGAACCCTGAGACAGCTTGGTACCTCCAGTACGCGGTGAGCCGGCCGGGCGAAGGAGCGGGGGCGTCGACTGTCCGGACGTGGCTCGGGAAGTAGCGGGCCCTGAAACACCGGACGTTCGCGTTCAACGCGGGACCGCCTGCGACAAGTCGTGGGCTGCCGTCCCGGCACTCGGGTGGCAACCCTCGGCCGTACTCAACGGGCGCGGTTCCACCAGTCCACGGTCTCCAGCGCCAGCACCTGATCGAGGGAGTCCAGGACCTCCCGCTTGTCGAGCCAGCCGGAGTGGACGGCCCATGCCACCTCGTCCAGGACGACCAGCCCGTAGCCGGGGGTCTCGATCGCCTTCTCGCCGTGCGCCCAAGCCAGAGGCACACAGGGACGTCAGGGCGCGGGGCCGACATCGAAGCTGGATCTCACCGACTGGTACCGCAACCCGAAGGCACCGGAGCTGGGCCGGTTCGGTTCCCTGCACGTCCGTTACGGAAAGCGGTCCAAGGGTTCCCCGCCCAGACGCCGGACAGTCCTGAGCGTGATGCCGTGGGCCGTGGAAGCGGTCGACGACTACGTCACCAACATCCGCCCCCGCTACCGCGCCTCGACCGGAGCAGCCCTGTGGCCAACGGAACGTGGCGGTCGGCTCCAGAGCCAGCAGATCGAGGACCGCTTCGCCGAGTACCGTGACGCCCTCGGCCTGGACTCCGATCTGGTGCCGCACTGCCTGCGGCACAGCCACGTCACCCATCAGATCGAAGCCGGCGCCGACCCGGCGTTCGTCCAGCGGCAGGTGGGCCACTGGTACGCCTCGACGACCGTCCTCTACACCGGTGTGAGCGGTGACTTCACGAACACGATGATGCGCAAGGTCCTGGACAAGGCCCTGCACCACGGCCAGTAGGGAGACGACGTGACAGCGAAACTGGACTACCGGTGGCATCTGCGGGAGGTCAGCCGCAGCCAGCTGATCCGTCGCCTCCAGGTACTCGGTGTCCGCCCGCGTATGGCCCGCAACGCGGCCCCCGTCGAGCTCGCCTCCGAGCTGCCTGCGGTCGTGGTCAGCCGCCTGCTCGGCATTCACCGGAACACCGCCGACACCTGGAAGCGGCTCGTCGGCCAGGGCAACACCTACGCCGCCGAGGTCGCCAGCCGCGCATAATCCACGATTCTCTGAATTCAGGATTCGATGTACTGTCGAGGTGTGCTGACACTCGCTGCTGACATCGAGGTGCTGGCGCGGTTCGGCCGCGCCCTCGCCGATCCCATCCGCTGCCGCATCCTGCTCACCCTTCGCCAAGCCCCGGCCTACCCGGCCGACCTCGCCGACGCCTTGGAGATCTCCCGGACCCGGCTGTCGAACCACCTGGCCTGTCTGCGCGATTGCGGCTTGGTCGTCACCGTGCCCGACGGCCGACGCACCCGCTACGAACTCGCCGACGAACGCCTCGGCCACGCGCTCGATGACCTGCGGGCGGCCGTGGTCGCCGTCGAGGCCGACAAGACCTGCCCGGACGCTACCGACAAGGGCTGCTGCTGAATGACCGCGATATCCCTCGGCTCCAGCCCCGCCCGCCGCGATATCCTCACCCGGCGCATACGCCTGCTCGTCGCCGCGACCATCACCTACAACGTCATCGAAGCCGTCGCCGCGATCACCGCCGGCACCCTGGCCTCCTCGACGGCGCTGATCGGCTTCGGCCTCGACTCGGTCATCGAGGTGTCCTCCGCCGCAGCTGTCGCCTGGCAGTTCTCCGCCCGCGACCACACTGTCCGCGAAGCCCGCGAGCAGCGCACCCTGCGGATCATCGCCGTCTCGTTCTTCGCGCTCGCGGCCTACGTGTCCGTCGACTCCGTCCGGGCGCTGACCGGCACCGGCGAAGCCGGCCACTCGATCCCCGGCATCGTCCTCGCCGCCCTCTCCCTGGCGATCATGCCGTTCCTCTCCGCGGCCCAGCGCAAGGCCGGCCGCGAACTCGGCTCCGCCTCCGCCGTGGCCGACTCCAAGCAGACCCTGCTGTGCACCTACCTCTCCGCCGTGCTCCTGGTCGGCCTGCTGGCCAACCTGCTGCTCGGCTGGTCCTGGGCCGACCCGATCGCCGCCCTCGTCATCGCCGCCATCGCCGTCAAGGAAGGCCGCGACGCCTGGCAGGGCAAGGGCTGCTGCGCGCCTACGGCTCACGCACCCACCGCGGCTGCCGCACCCACCTGCGAGTGCGCGACGGGCTGTAGTTGCTGCTGAGAACCGCCCCCGAGGTTGGTCCGGGGCGCCCGGGCCGACCTTGACGCGCGCATTGCACAACTTCTGATAGCCGGAACTACCAGCGGTCTCTATGTCCGGCATGACGTGCTCTCCAGCAGCAGAGGGGTGGTCAGGGGTGCACGGCGTAGCAGCGCGGGACGTCGAGGTCGGCGGTGCGGACGGTGGACCATCCGGTCGTGAGCAGCTCGGCGTCCGCCATGGTGATCCCGAGCCCCTGGAGGGCCGGGTCGGTGGTCGCGCGGCGGCCGGTGATCTCGGTGACGACCCAGAAGGTTCCGCCGGGCGCCAGGAGGTGGCGGACACGGTCGACGAACGCGGCACAGGGCGTTACCGGCCTGCCGGTACAGCAGTAGGTCTTCCAAGCCCGACAGGCCCGGCCAGTCGTCTGAGACCGCGGATCCGGCCCAGACCCCTCCGCCTGTTCATTCGACCGGATCCGTTGGAACAGCCACACCCGAGATCAATTCACTGCCCAACGGTCCGTAAGCGGCGGTCCGTGTGAGCCTGACCTCTTGCAGCGCAGGACCACTTCGCCCTGTGCTATCCGGCGCGGCCGAGACGGGTGGCGTTGTCGTACGACTCGCGGGCGTCGAGGAGTTCGTCCCAGTGCTCCTCCGTCCAGGCGCAGGCGATCGCCATCGGTTGGAGCATGCTGCGGCCCAGCGGCGTCAACTCGTACTCGACATGCGGGGTGGCCTTGGCCTAGCCCGGCTTCCCGGACGAGTTCCGCGTCTTCTCTCTTGGTCACGCGGCGGGCCTCGAAGAGTTGCGGACGTGTGACCTGGACTGGACGTACGTGGCCCCGGCGGGCGACTTCGACCATGAGGGCACGCGCGCCGGCCGGTACCGGATCGCCGAGCATGGCGACCCGGCCAGCCGAATTACGTATGAGGACCTGGCGATCGCGCTACTCGACGAGATCGAGGCGCCTCGCCATCTCCGCGCCGCTGTCAGCGTGCGAGAGGCGTGACACCCGAGGTCCACAGCACCCCGGGGCCTGAGGTGCCGCTCCAGTGGAGCGATCACGCCTGTGATTGAGCGGCGCCGCCGGTGCTCGCGGCGAGTTTTCATCCGCCCCCGCGCCACGGCGAGTGCCGGTCCGCGATGTCCGCTCGACCGTTCCTCCCTTCGCCCAGCCTGTCAGCTCACCACGGGTTGCCTTGAAACCGGCTCCGGTCAGGTACGACCAGCTGTTGGGATGTCAGCGACGCGCGCGACTGTCAGCGAGCATCCGACCAGTACGGGAATGGGCGAAGCCCGCGACCGCTCGACCACCCCACCGCCGCACGCCGGCCGCTATCTCATCGGCGCCGCCACCAGCGACCAGCAGGTCTATCCCGAGGACAACGTCCTGACCACCAAGACCGTGCAGGGCAACGACGGCGTGTACGGCGCAAACTCACCGCGACCGCGCCCGCCCCGGTACTCAAGTCGCTGACCGTCTCGCCGAACCCAAGTCGGCCTCCAAGACGCACATCTTGTCCGATGCGCAGGGGCTCCCCCCTACACATCGGACTCTCCGCCGCCAACACCCACGACAGTCAGGCGCTGAAACCGATGCTGTGCCACGTCCACAGGGGACACGAATCCCACACGCCCGAATCCAAGCCCCAACGCCCGCACACCGACGGGGTGTGCGACGTCCCTCATCTGTGGAGATGGCTATGGGGTGAACGCACTCGATGATCTCCACGCCGAACTCACGGGCCACCCAACCCAGCTCCCCAGTGTGTCAGCGAGGGCGTGCGCTGCCCGATCAGTTCCACCGCGTCCATGACCGCGGGAACTTCTCGAACCGCGTCCACTCATTGCAGGCGGTGCCCACCGAGACGGCAACGAGACGGCAATCTCGACAGACTTTTCAACCTCCGACAACAGCGCTCCCCATCCCCGAACGCCCCCGGCCACGCTGATATGTCTGCCCGCGAAACCTAGCCCATTTACCCGCTGTGGTTTTGGGTGCAGTTCTTCTGGAGTGAAGGGGCTGAGCCGGCAGAACGCTGGGCCACGGAGCTGGTTGTAGGCGCGGGCGGGCAGCACGCTTGCCGTGGCCCCGCGTTGCGTGATCGGATTGCGGCAGCATCGCGTGCCGGTGGCGGACTGCGCCAGGCATGGAGGTGCGGAACCGAAGGGACCGCCATCCGTGGCTTCCCACGACGCCGACCGTGCAGCCGCCTTGAGCTTGCGGCTCTCAGAAGCACATCAAGAACTACGTCTCCAGATCGACGAGATCAGGACAAGTCTCGGACACCGCCGGTTGAGCGACGACGCACTTGTCACCCATTGCCTGGCCTTTTGTACCGCGTTGACGTCGCACCATCAGGGCGAGGACGACGGGATGTTCTCCCAGTTGCTGCGCGAACGCCCGGATCTCGCGACGACGGTCGCGAAGCTTGTCGAAGATCATGGAATGATCGCCGCGATCCTGTCCCGGGTGCGTGAACTCGCTGACAGGGCCGCCGAATCGCGTGGCCCGGTCCTGGAGGCAATCGGGCGTGAGCTCGACGGATTGGGGGCGATCATGGAATCCCACTTCAGGTACGAGGAGCGGACGATCAGCGAGGCGCTCGACGACCGAATACCTGACACCGACTGGCCCGACATGGTCTTCCGATTCGGTATGGCATGAGTGACATGTTGTGGGGAGGGCACTGTCGACCAGGGCGATCCACGGCCGCCTCGTACGGGGCCTCGTGCCGCATGAGAACTGGTTGAGTCCGCCGCCAAGTCCGTTCGCCGAGTAGGCCCGGAGCGCGGTGCCGGGATTGCTCCCGGTCCGTTTCTCCGGACCTCTCGCCGAGTGAAGTAGGCCGAGACTGCGACGTTGGGGACGCCGTCGCCGGGCGTAGGAGCGGTCGAAGACAGGGGGCAGCGCCTCGGAGCTGATGCCCGGACCGTGGGAGCGCGCGGACAGGGCGTACAGCGCGCGCCGCATCGAGGTATACCTGCGCGGCCGCATAATCAGTGACTCCATACCCGAGGCGCACGATCAGCGGGCTACTGAGGTCGGACTCGTGGAGTCGTAGGGGCTGACGGGCCGTAGCCCCCCGCGGTATCACCGGAGCATGCGGTATTCACAGGGTGGCGGGCCGACTGCCGAACGTCAGAAGTTCGGCCGCGACAACGGCGGCGGGCATGGCGGCTCGCGGGAGCGCCGCGCCGGGGGCTCGGCGCGGCCGGCGCGGTGTCAGACGTTGGCGTAGCCGGGGATGCCGGCCTTGATGCGCTCCATCTCGCGTTCGTCGGAGACGCCCTGGAGGTCGTAGCGGGGGGTGTAGGGGGTTTCCAGGCGGCGGGCGTCCTCGTCGGTGATGTGGAGGTCGAGGGAGGCGACGGCGTCGTCGATCTGCTGGATCGTGCGGGCGCCGACGAGGGGGGCTGCGACAACGGGGTTGCGGCGTAGCCAGGCGAGGGCGACCTGGGCGCGGGTGACGCCGCGGGCGTCGGCGATGGCGCCGACCTCGTCGATGATGACGCGGTCGCTGTCGGCGTTGGCCTTGTAGAGCATGTCGGCGTAGCCGCTGTCGGTCGCGGAGCGCTCGCCGGTGTTCGCCTGGTCGAAGGGGCGGGCGAGGCGGCCGCGGGCCAGGGGGCTCCACACCATGGTGGCGACGCCCTCGTCGGCGCAGAGCGGGAGCATCTCGCGCTCCTCCTCGCGGGCGAGCAGGTTGTAGTGGTCCTCCATGGTGACGAACCGGGCCCAGCCGTGGCGCTCCTGGAGGTGGAGGACCTTGGCGAACTGCCAGGCGTGCATGGAGGACGCGCCGAGGTAACGGGCCTTGCCGGACTTCACCACATCGTGCAGGGCTTCCAGGGTTTCCTCCAGCGGCGTGTCGTTGTCGAGGCGGTGGATCATGTAGACGTCGACGTAGTCGGTGCCGAGGCGGCGCAGGCTGTTGTCGATCTCGGACATGATCGCCTTGCGGGACAGGCCGCCGCCGTTGGGGCTGCCGGGGCGCATGGCGTGGCGCACCTTGGTGGTGATGACGACATCGTCGCGGTTCGCGAAGTCCTTCAGCGCGCGGCCGAGGATCTCCTCGCTGGAGCCGTAGGAGTACATGTTGGAAGTGTCGAAGAAGTTGATACCCGTTTCGAGGGCGTGCTTGATCAGGGGACGGCTGGTCTCCTCGTCGAGGGACCAGACGGGATGGCCGCGGTCGGGGTCGCCGTAGGTCATGGCGCCGATGGCGACCGGGGAGACGTCGAGGCCGGTGCGACCGAGCTTGATGTAGCGCACGGTGGGGCTCCTACAATGAGGGATAGGAGTAAGCGGAGAAGTCTCCGGTTAGCTTCTGAAACATTAACGGAGACGTCTCCGCTTCGCAAACGGGCGGCCGCCCGTAGCCCAGGAGGTAGCCCATGCCCGACGCCGCGCCGCAGCGCTCCGACGCGCTGAAGAACAGGGAGGTGATCCTCCAGGTCGCCCACGACGCGTTCGCCGAGTCCGCGGGCGCCTCGCTCAACTCGATCGCCAAGCGCGCGGGCGTCGGCCCCGGCACGCTCTACCGGCACTTCCCGACCCGCGAGGCACTGATCCTGGAGGTCCACCGGCACGACATGGGCCGCCTCGTCGACTCGGTGCCGGAAGTACTCGCCACCCGTGCCCCGCTGGACGCGCTGCGGCAGTGGTTCACCACGCTCGCCGGGTACGTGCGCATCAAGCACGGCCTCGGCGAAGCACTGCACTCCGCGGCCGCGCAAGAGGTCGTCAGCGCCTCGTGGCCCCCCGTCACCGCCGCGGTCGGCCAGCTGCTCGACGCATGCGAACGCGCCGGCGAGGTACGCCCCGGCATCGACCCCATCGACGTCATCATGCTCATGAGCTGCCTGTGGCGCACCCCCGACAGCCCCGACGGCTCCGCCCAGGCCGACCGCCTGATGGAACTGGCGATCGACGGCTTCCGGCCGTAGAGCGTCCTCCGGGGCCGACACGCCACCGTGCCCCGCGAGGGGGCGAGTAGTGGTAATGACTGACGAAGTGGACGCGGTCGATCGTGATGCCACGCGCGGGGGCCGCAGCCCCCGGTCGAGGTCCCGAGTCGAGGTCCCGATCGGCGAAGGCGGTCGGCCGGGGGCGTACGCGGTGCCGTGTTCGGCGCCGTCGGGGTTCCTAAGTCCTGGCCTGACGCTCCCCGGGCGGCGCGGGCGGCTCACCGTTCCAACCGGCGAGGAGGCGCAACGCGTGTGCGGAGGAGGAGCCGGGTTCCGCGGTGTGGAGGCCGAGCGTCTGGTACGGATCGCCGTCGGGGGTGAGGGCCTCGTAGTCCAGGGCGAGTTCACCGACCAGCGGGTGGCGGTATCGCTTGCTCCCATGCGTACGGCGCAGCACGTCCTGGTCGGCCCACCAGCGGCGGAAGTCCGGGTCGCGGTGGGAGAGTTCACCGATCAGTTCGGCGAGGTGGGGGTCGTCGGGGTGACGCCCGGCGTACAGCCGCAGGGAGGCGACGGTGCTCCGCGCGGAGGCCGCCCAGTCGGCGTACAGCTCGCGGGCGGACGCGTCGAGGAAGAGATACCGGACCATATTGCGCTCCCGGTGCGGCAGCGCGTCGAAGTCGGTGAACAGGGCCCGTGCCAGGCGGTTGGTGGCCAGGACGTCCATGCGACGGCCGAGTACCACCGCCGGGATCTCGGTCAGGGTGTCAAGCAGCCGGTACAGGCCCGGTCGCACCCGCTGCGGCGGCATCGGCCGGCGCGGGGCGCGGGTGGGTCTGGCCAGGGCGAAGAGATGGCCGCGTTCCGTGTCGTCGAGCCGCAACGCGCGGGCGACGGCGTCCAGCACGTTCTCGGAGGCGTTGATATCGCGTCCGCGCTCCAGCCGTACGTAGTAATCGACGCTGACCCCGGCGAGCTGGGCGACCTCCTCCCTGCGCAGGCCCGGCACGCGGCGGCTGCCGGGCTGCGGGGGCAGGCCGGCCTCCTCGGGGGTCATCCGGGCTCTGCGGGAGCGCAGGAATTCGCGCAGCTCCGTATTGCCCCGTCCCGCATCGCCCCGTTCCGTGTTTCCTTCGGGGCCCGACGCATCGCTCATGGTCTCCAGGCTAGATCCTCCGTCCCGTCGACGGTCGGCGACAGCGGTCAGCGGCGGCGGAGGCGCTTGTCACCGATCGCGGGCGACGCGGCGAGATAGTTGTCCGCCGGGTTGATCTCGGTGCCGGGAGGCACGATCTCGTCGATCCGGTCGAGCATGTCCTCGCTCAGTTCCGCCTCCGCGCCCGCGAGCAGATCGGCGAGTTGTCCGGGGGTGCGGGGACCGATCAGTACGGAGGTGACGGCCGGGTGCGACCGTACGAACGCGAGAGCCAGACGCGTCAGCGGCATGCCCGCCTCGGCCGCGAGATCCGTGAGGCGACCGACGGCCTCCAGCCTCGTCCGGTTGGCCGGCACCGTCAGGTCGAACGCCTGCGGGGCTGTCGCCGCGCGGTGGCTCGCGGTGGTGCCCGCGCGCCCGGACAGCCAGCCGCTGCTCAGCGGCCCGTAGGTCAGGATTCCCAGGCCATGGCGCTGCGCGGTGGGCAGCACCCCGCCCTCGATCGTTCTGGTGAGGACCGAGTACCGCGGCTGCTCCGTCAGGAAGCGGTGGTGCCCGCCCCTGTGGGCCGCCCACTGGGCCTCGACCATCAGCTCGGGAGGGAACGTCGAGGAGCCGATCGCACGCACCTTGCCCTCGCGGACGAGGTCGGAGAGCGCCGCGAGTGTCTCGTCGATATCCGTGTCCGGGTCGGGCCGGTGCATCTGGTAGAGATCGATGTAATCGGTGTCGAGCCGCCGCAGGCTCCCCTCAACCGCTCGTCTGATCCATCGCGCCGAGCCACCGCGCTGATTGGCGTCCGGTCCCATCGGCAGACCGAACTTCGTCGCGAGCACCACGTCGTCGCGGCGCCCCTTGAGCGCCTTGCCGACGATCACTTCCGACTCGCCCCGCGAGTAGACGTCCGCGGTGTCGACCAGATTGACACCGGCGTCCAGTGCCGTGTGAATCATGCGGACCGACACCTCGTGGTCCGTGTTGCCCATGGCGCCGAACATCATCGTCCCGAGGGCGAACTCGCTGACCGACATGCCGCTTCCGCCAAGAATCGCGCGTCTCATCGTGTGCTTCCTGCCTTTCCGGGCCCCGGCCGGCCCGATCGCCGTGGCCGTACCTCAAGTCGACCACTCGGCGGGGGCGCGCGGCCCCGCGAGAGGGGACCGCTTGGACCGGGGGTCCAGCAGACCCCCCCACCCCACGCGTGCCCGACGGCGGGCTGGGCCCGGAAGCCGACCCAGCCCGGCCACAAGTACGCCCGATCCCTTGTACGGCATCCACCCGGGCAAGGAGATGCCGCTGAACCTGTTCCAAGGCGACCGCTACTGGAACCTGACCGGTGGCCGGACGTCGACCGCAGCGCACAGGCCACGCTCGGCGACTCCGCCCGGCTCTACCTGAGGCTCCCCGAACGCCATCCGGCGGGAGGCGGCACACCGAGCGCGGAACCTCACCCGCCTTGTACGGATGCCGACGGTTCCCACGCCCCCTCGTTGTCCGCCGCGACCGGGCCGTGATGACCGGGCGCGGCGGTGGTCGACCGGATCAGGCAGGCCACCGCGACGGCACCGGCCAGGGCCAGTGCGGCGCCGAGTATGAACGCGGAGGTGTAGCTGCCGGTGGTCTCCACGATGGCACCTGTCACGATGGGTGCCAGGATGCCCGCGAGTGTCGAGCACATCTGAACGACGCCGGCCAGACGTCCGGTGTACTCCGGTGGGACCGTGGCGATGATCAGTGCCTGGTAGTGGTAGCTGGCGAACAGGAAGAAGATCGCCACACAGACGAGCAGCAGGCCGACGGTGGGGGATCGCACGGCGGGGGAGGGGCCGAAGCAGGCGGCCACCATGACGAGGGATACGACGATCATCCACTTGCGCGGTGTGATCAGGCTGGCGCTCTTCTTGATCAGTCTGTCCGCGGTGAGCCCGCCCAGGACCAGCCCGGCCGTCGCCGCGACCCACGGGATCGTCGCTGTGCCGGCGAGGTCCGACTTGTCCATGCCGCGGGCGTCCACGAGGTACTGCGGATACCAGGTCAGGAACATGAACAGGACCCAGGAGTAGGCGAAGAAGGCGATCGCGAGAGCGATGACGTGGCGCTGCCGGACGAGGTTCCAGAATTCGGCGTGGGAGGTGCTGCCGGCCGTCCGGCTCCGGTTGGTCGCCGGTGTGTGGTCCGGTGTGTGGTCGGCGGTGATGTAGGCATGCTCCGCCGCGTCGACGCCGGGGTGGTCCGCGGGCCGGTCCCGCGCGGTGAACCACCACACCGCGCACCAGATCACACCGAGCGAGCTGAGCATCAGGAACGCCGGACGCCAGCCGAGGGTGGCGCAGATCCAGACCACGAAGGGGGTGGCGATGATGGGGCCCACGGTCGTGCCCGCCTGCGCGAGGTTCAGCATCGTCGAGGTCTGCCGCTTCGGGAACCAGTCCGCTGTGAGCTTGGCGCTGATGGGGGCCTGCGGCCCTTCGCCCATGCCGAACAGCATCCTGACGGCTATGAAGGTGGCGGCGTTCCAGGCGCCCGCTGTCAGCGGGATGGTGAGGGACCATGCCAGCATGCATGCCGTGTACGCCCGGCGTACACCGATACGGTCGACCATGAAGCCGCCGAGGAGCGCGAAGGGCGAGTACGTCCAGAAGAAGGCGCTGAGGATGAGGCCCCACACGGCGGGGGAGAAGTGGTACTCGGCGAGGATGAACGGCGCGGCGACGGACAGGGCGGTCCGGTCACCGTAATTGATCAGACACGCCAGGAAATTGAGCGCGAAGAGCCGGTAGCGGACTTTGGACATAGCGACTCCGCAGTGGTGTTCGCGCCACACGGCCCCGGGGAGTGGCCGAGCGGCGGGAAGAGAGCAGGACAGAAGGCCCTCAGGCCGGGTGAAGGACGACGCTCAGAAGACGCAGATCGGGTTCACCGGGGAACCGGTACCGCCCGGGAGCCGCAGCGGAGCCACGGTCAGCAGAAACTGATAGGCATTCAGCTCGCCGCAGATGGCGATGAGCCCGGCGAGCCTGGGGCAGTCGAGGAGAATCAGCCCCATGGACACCAGCCCGATCTGGTGCAGGGGCAGCGGTACCGCCTTGCTGGGGAAGGGGATGCGTTCGACGCAGTCGCCGCTGTAGACGGCCACTTCGTGGTCGTGCAGCCAGGGGACGCACTCACCCCGGTCGACACCGAGCTGCGCGCGGTCGAGGTGTACGACCTGACGTTCGCCGGGTACGACGGCCATCCCGTACGCGGCTGGCTGCGCCTGCCGCGGGCCCGCGACGGCCGGCTCCCGGCTGTGGTCCAGTTCCACGGTTACGGCAGCGGGCGCGGCCACCCGTACGACGACCTGCCGTGGGCGTGCGCCGGATACGCGCACCTGTTCTCGACCGGGCTCGCGGACGACATCTGCCCGCCGTCCACCGTGTTCGGCGCCTATCACGCCTATCGCGGACCCAAACGGATCACGACATGGGAGTTCAACGGGCACGAAGCCGGGGGCTCCAAGGACCTCGCCGACGCACTGGCCGTCTTCCGCGGCGCACTGGCCCCAGGAAACGAGGAACGATGACCATCCGGACCGCTCGACGCAAGCTCACCGCAGGCGTACTCGTCACCGCCCTGACCGGGCTGCTCAGCGCCTGCGGGGCGGACACGGGGTCCGCGCCGAACCAGATCAACTGGTGGACCTGGGACGACAAGCAGGCCGCCGCCTACGAGGTGTGTGCGAGCGACTTCGAGAAGGCCAACCCGGGCGTGAACGTCACGATCTCCCAGTACAACGTGGCGGACTACTTCACCAAGCTGCTCGCCAACTTCGTGGCCGGCACCGCGCCCGACGCCTTCCAGAACAGCCCCCAGTTCTTCCAGCAGTACGCCTCACTGGACCAGCTGATGCCGCTGGACGACCTCATGAAGAAGACCGGCTACGACCTCGACCGGTTCTCCACCGGCGCCACCACCTGGAGGTACACCGACGGCAAGCAGTACGCCCTGCCGCTGGACTGGTCCTCGGCCGCCCTCTACTACAACCAGGACACGGTGGAGAAGGCGGGATACACCGCCTCCGACATCGAAAATCTCACCTGGAACCCGGACGACGGCGGAGACTTCGACAAGGTGATCGCCCACCTCACCGTCGACCGCGAAGGAGTACGCGGTGACGAGCCGGGCTTCGACAAGAAGCATGTCGCCACGTTCGGCATCGGCCCACTCGGCACGAAGGACTTCACCGGCCAGACCACCTGGGCCCCGTTCTACGCCTCACTGGGCAAACACGTCGCCAACAAGCCCGCCTGGCCCACCGAGTTCACCTACAACGACCCGCGGTTCGTCACGACCATGAAGTACATCCGCTCACTCAGCGACCGCGGATTCGCCCCGCGAGACGGTGAGTTCGCCTCAGCGGGCAACACCCCGAGCGGCCCCGAGCTGGTCGGCTCGGGCAAGGTGGCGATCATGCCGGACGGCTCCTGGTCGGCCGCCCAGTACGCCCAGGTGCCCAACCTCAAGACCGGAATCGCACCGACCGTGACCGGACCCGACGGCACGACCCGCGGCACCATCTCCAGCTCCAACGGCAACAACATATGGTCCGGCACCCCGCACCCCGACCTCACGTGGAAGTGGGTCTCCTACATGGGATCCGCCGCTTGCCAGACCAAAGCGTCCGGCTCAGGCAGCTTCCTCCCCTCCATCCCGGCCGCGATGGACGCCTCAGCGCGATCCATGTCCGCCAGGGGCGTCGACCTGTCCGTCTTCATCGACCAGCAGAAGAACGGCGAACTGTTCGCCAGTCCCGCCTACGGGAACGGCACCGCGATCCAGGCCACCGTCGAGCCGCTCTTCCAGTCGTACTTCGCCCACAGCCGCGGCGAGGACGCCTTCAAGGAGATGGCGAACCGCAGCAAGAGCCTGCTGGCCGGCGAGAAGTAGGCGCACGGCGCCCCCGATGAGGCCGGACTCCCGGCCCGCACCCACAGGTTTGAGAGGACATGGCATGACCCGCACCACCACCCGGACCGTTCACCTGCGCGCGGCCGGAGTGAGCTTCGTCGTCGAGCTCTGTGACCCGCTGCCCCGGATCCTGCACTGGGGCGAGGATCTCGGTGAACTGACCGGCAGCGGCCTGGCCGCGCTGAGCCTGACGGCAGAGGCCGCCGTGCTCAACAACGCCATCGACGCGCCACGGCAGTTCACCGTCTGGCCCACCGAGGCCGACGGCTGGTCCGGCACTCCCGCACACCAAGGCCACCGCGGTGGTGCCGCCACCACCCCGCGGGTTCGTCTCACCGGCGCCGAAGAGCGTCCCGGTGAACTGACCGTCTACCTGCGGGACGAGGGCTCCGGCCTGGATCTCGCCCTCACCTACCGCCTGGACGCGTCCGGGATCCTGGGCGTCCGCACCCGCATGACCCGCCCCACCGCGACGGATGACGGCCGGCAGCTGGGACCGCACGAAGCAGCTCCGTACGATCTCACCGGCTCCACCACGATGCTCCCGCTGCCCGGCCGGGCACAGGAGATCCTCGACTTCACCGGCAAGTGGTGCCGCGAACGCTCCCCGCAGCGCGGCCGGCTTGCCCACGGCAGCCACGTCCGCGAGGTGCGCAGGGGACGCCCCGGCCAGGACGCCCCGCATCTGCTGACCGTCGGTGTACCCGGCTTCGGATTCCGCAAGGGTGAGGTCTGGGCCCTCCACGTGGCGTGGAGCGGCAATCAACGCTGGCTGGCCGAGCGGCTGCCCGAGGGCGCCGGCGCGCACTCCGGGGTACTGGGCGGCGGCGAACTGCTCGCCCCCGGCGAGATCCGGCTCGCACCCGGGGATACCTACACATCACCCGAATGCCTCTTCGCCTGGTCGGACGAGGGCCTGGACGGACTGGCGGACCGCTTCCACGACATGATTCGATCCCGCCCCCAACACCCGGCAACCGTACGCCCATTGACGCTCAACACCTGGGAAGCCGTCTACTTCGACCACCACCAGGACCGGCTGCTGGACCTGGCCGACCTCGCCGTCGCGTCCGGGGTGGAACGCTTCGTGCTCGACGACGGCTGGTTCCTCGGCCGGCGCGACGACACCGCGGGACTCGGCGACTGGACAGTGGACCGTACGGTCTGGCCGGAAGGACTCGGCCCACTGGCCGACCGGGTGCACGGCCACGGCATGCAGTTCGGGCTCTGGGTCGAGCCGGAGATGGTGAACCTCGACTCGCGGATGGCGCGTGAGCACCCCGAATGGATCCTCGGCCCGTCCGCGGGTCTCGGCCCGAGCGCCCGTCACCAGTACGTCGTCAACCTCGCCCACGAGGACGCGTTCGCCTACCTCCTGGAATCGCTGGACGCGCTCGTCACCGAGTACGCCATCGACTACCTCAAGTGGGACCACAACCGTGACCTGCACGAAGCGGTCCACCGCGCCGCGCACGGCGCCGACCGGCCCGGCGTACACGCCCAGACCAAGGCCCTCTACCGCCTCATCGATGTACTCAAGTCCCGCCACCCCGCGCTGGAGATCGAGTCCTGTGCCAGCGGCGGCGGCCGCGTCGACCTCGGCATCCTCGAACGCACCGACCGAGTCTGGGCGTCGGACTGCAATGACCCGGTGGAACGCCAGAGCATCCAGCGCTGGACCGCTCAACTGCTGCCGCCCGAACTGATCGGCTCGCACGTCGGTGCTCCCCGCGGTCACACCACGGGACGGACCACGGACGCCTCGTTCCGGCAGATCACCGCGCTGTTCGGCCACGCGGGCATCGAAGACGACCTCACCGCCAGGACCCCCGAAGAACTGGCCGCGCTGACCCAGTGGGCGGCGCTCTACAAAGAACTGCGCCCCCTGCTGCACAGCGGCCGGGTGGTCAGAGCGGACCTCGACGACGAGACGACCCTCCTGCACGGTGTCGTCGCACGAGACGCGGCCTCGGCCCTCTACTGCTGGGCCCGCACCGAGACCTCGGCGGACGGTCAGTCGGGCCGGGTCCGGCTGCCCGGCCTCGACCCGGCGCGGACCTACCGCGTCCGAATCCGCGGCGAGGCCGGGCTGCCCCTGCTGCACCAGGGCAGCGGACCTGCCTGGTACACGGCGGCGCTCGACGGCTGGGTTCCGTTCCCCGGCACCATCCTGACCAGGGCGGGCCTGCCCATGCCGACGCTCGCCCCGGGCCAGGCTCTGCTGATGGAGATCGACGAAGTCCGATTCGACCGGCGAGGCGGCGCCGGCCATCATGCGTGACCTCGCCCGCTTCGTCGGTCAGCGCCCAGTCCTCCTGCCGCGTTCGCCGGCGGCATTCGCCACAGGCGGCTGACCAGCCTTGATATCGGGCCCGGATATCTCGCTGCTCGCGGCCGCGACCCTGCTGGAGCTCCGCCGGGCGACGCGCGCTCAGGTGGCCGCGGTTGCCTGGGCGTCGCCCAGTGCCATGCCGTGCCCGAGAGCGCTCCACGCCGTCGCGAGGATGTGAGGCTGAGCCTGCGGCGGGGTGACCGCGGGGGCGTGGTCCGGCGCGGCGACGGCGAGTGTGCAGAGGGCTCCCAGGGCTCCGATCACACGGCACCAGCGTTCGAGGTCTCCCTGCCTGGGTCCCGGCAGGCCGAACATGCGACAGAAGTCTTCGCCGAGCCGTTCCAGGCCGCGCCGCAGGTGCGGCTCCTCAAGAGATGTCATGAACGCGGACACGAGGGTGATGTAGCCCGGCCTGCGCAGTGCCAGGTCGGTCAGCACGGTGAGGGCAGCCGCGTCGCGTGCCGGCCCGCAGGGCAGGTCACTGACGGAGTGAAGGGCGATGCGGGTCTGACTCCCGCATTGCTGAACTGCCCTTTCGATCAGAGCGTCCTTGCTGGTGAAACGGTTGAGGATGCCGGCCTTGGAGTAACCCGTGGCATCGGCGACGGCCTGGATCGAGGTGCCCTTCACGCCTCGGCGGGCCAGCAGCCCCGCGGCGATGTCGAGTACCTCTTCGTCGATCTCCTCCTTGGAGGGCCGGATTCTCATGCGCTCAACCTAGCGCGAGCTGACCACCCCAAACATTGACTGACCGCATCGGGAATAGTCTGACCGAATCGGTCAGTTAATCTGTGGCAGTGACCGCCTCCGCGTATCACCCCGCGGTCAGCCCCGTACCCGACACCAGGAGCACCCATGTCCAGCAACACACCGCCGACCCCCAACATCTTGATCGTCGGAGCCGGAGCGATGGGCCTCATGTCCGGCTACCACCTGCGGCTGGCCGGCGCCGAGGTGACGTTCCTGGTGCGTCCCAAGCGCGTGGAGAAGCTGTCACAGCCCCAAGTGCTGTACTCCTACGACGACGCGAGCCTGAGGCCCTTCTCCGATTACCGGCTTCTCTCGGATGTCACCGAGGTCGGCGACCGCGCCTACGACTACGTGATCGTCACCCTCGACGGCGCTTCCTCACGTTCCGCCGAGGGCACCGCCCTGCTGAGCGACCTCGGCAACGCCGTCCGCGACACCTCTGCCGTCGTCATCATCGGCGGCATCGGCCTCGGTCTGCGCCGGCACTGTCTCGACGCACTCGGCCTCGACGAGGAACGCGTCATCAGCGGAGCGCTCACCCTGCTGGCCCACCAGGTCGCGTCCGCCGACCTTCCCATCCACCCGCCCACCGACCCCGCCCTCCTGGCTCAGGCCGACATGGCCTACCGCACCATGCCCACGGGAAGCTTCACGGTCGAGGACAGGTTCCCCGCCGTCGCTGCCCGCTTTAAGGCGCTCTACGACGCCTGCGGCGTGTCGCACTGCGACATCGTCGACCACGGCCAGTTCCCGGCCCAAGTGGCCATCGTGTTCCCCATCTTCGCGGCGTGCGAGCTGATGGGCTGGCCCCCTGCGGCACAGCTCACCGACCACAAGGACACCTGGCAACTCGCCGTCGACGCGGTCCGGGACATCGTCTCCCTCGACGAGTACGGCCCCGCGGGCCGGACCATGGGGAGCGAGAGCCTGACGCGGATGATGGCGGCCTTCGAGGAGAAGGCCCTGCCGTTGGACGCGAGCGCGTTCAACGCGTTCCACCACGGCGGCAAGGTCGCACAGCAGGACCTGGAACTGCTGCGGGACCACGTCGCGGCCGGGGAGCGCGAGGGCAAGCCCATGGTGGCGCTGAATCAGTTGATCGCCGAGCTGACGGCGTTCCGCCGGCAAGCCGTCTGACGATCCACCGCGGAGCCGGCCCTCCCGGTCAGGTGCGCTCCTGCGGGGGATGAGCACCGTCTTCGGTTCGGCGGCGCCGGGTGTCGTGTGGCCGGGTGTGTCCGCTCCGATGCCGCCACGGGGTACGGCCGGTGCCGGTGGACGGTCACGGGTGCGGCTCCGGTGTGAGAGCGGGAAGTGTCACCGTGACGGTGGTTCCTGTCGCGGCTCGGGTGTGTGAGGTGATGCGCACGGTTCCGTGGTGGGCGTGAACGACGGCCTGGACGATGGCCAGGCCCAGACCGGAGCCGCCGCGGGCGCGGCTGCGGCCGGCCTCGGCCCGCCAGAATCGGTCGAACACATGGGAGAGGTCGTCCGGCGCGATTCCGGGTCCCTGGTCGGTCACCCGGATGACTGCCTCGCCTTCGGATGCCGTGACGGTGACGGTGATGGCTGTGCCTGCCGGTGTGTGCTGGATGGCGTTGCCGATGAGGTTGTTGAGGACCTGCTGGAGCCTGGGGGCGTCTCCGCTCACATGGACGGGTGAGGCGGCGTGCAGGCGAATGGTGCGGTCCGGAGCGACGACGCCGGCGTCCTGGACGACATCGAGTGCGAGGCGCCGCAGGTCGACCCGCTGGGCTTCCAGGGGGCGTCCGGCGTCGAGGCGGGCGAGCAGGGACAACTCCTCGACGAGGAGCCGCATTCTGCCGACCTCGCCGTCGACCCGTTCCAGGGCCCGGTCGAGTTCGGCGGGGGTGGTGAGGCCGCCCTGGTGGTAGAGGTCGAGCCAGCCGGAGATCGTCGCCAGAGGGGTGCGCAGTTCGTGGGAGGCGTCGGCGGCGAAGGCCCGGATGTTGCTTTCAGCACGCGCCTGGGAGTCGAAGGCGTGGTTGACGGCGGTGGCGAGCCGGTCGGTCTCGGTGCGCTCCCCGTAGGTGGGGAGGCGTTCGTCGCGGGCGCCGGAAGCGATGGCGTCGGCGGCGTTGGCCATGCGGCCAAGAGGCCGCAGGCCGACCTTCAGGATGAGCAGTGCGGTGGCGAAGGTCAGGACGAGGGTGATTCCGACGATGGACGCCTGGCCGGAGATGAAGTCCGCGACGGTGACCTGGTCGATGTCGGTGCGCACGGTGAGGATGACCGCGGTGGAGGCCACGTCCCCCTCGGATGTCTTGACCGTCAGACCGCTGGTGGGGACGCGCAGAGCGATCAGGTCGGGCACCGACTCGTGGCCGTCGATGGTGACGAGCTGGTCGAACCGGTCGGCGGTCAGCGCGTTGATGGCTTTGGGTACGCCGTCGCCGGCCTGGACGGCGACCTTTCCGTCGTCGCCGATGACGGTGATGCCGAGGATGGGTTCGATCAGGGCGGAAAGCTGGCTTCCGTCGACTGTCTGGGGTTGGCTGACGAGCGCTTGGTGGACGCGGGCGCCGGATGCGTGCAGGGTCGTCTCCGCCCGGTGGTGCAGGTAGTCGCGCAGGGTCAGGGCGCTGGCGATGGAGTTGCCGACGAGTCCGGCGGTCAGGAGCACGAGTATGCCGATGAGGATCCGCCCGCGGATGGTGGTGAGCCGGCGTGGTTTGAGGGCGGAGAGACGCGGGCGGTTCATGTGGTGGGGCGGCGCAGGCTGTAGCCGATGCCGCGGACGGTGTGGATGAGGGGTTCGCGGCCGTGGTCGAGTTTGCGGCGCAGGTTGGACACGAAGCGCTCGACGACGACGGAGTCACCGCCGAAGTCGTACTGCCAGACCGCTTCCAGGATCTGGGAGCGGGTCAGGACGTGTCCGGGCCGGGACAGCAGGAAGCGCAGGAGCCGGAACTCGGTGGGTGACAGGTTGATCACATCGCCGCCGCGGCGCACGGTGTGGCGCGTGTCGTCGAGTTCCAGGTCGGCGTAGCGCAGGACGCCGTCGCCGCCGAGAGGGCCCGCGCTGCCGCGTGAGCGGCGGATCAGAGCATGGAGGCGGGCGCCGACTTCCACGACGCTGAAGGGTTTGGTGACGTAGTCGTCGCCACCGAGCTGGAAGCCCCGGACACGGTCCTCGATGGCATCCCTGGACGTCAGGAAGAGCACCGGCACGGTGATCCCCCTGGAGCGGATCAGCTGCAGGACCTCGAAGCCGTCGCCTCCGGGCAGGCCTACGTCGAGGACGATGACGTCCGGGGTGTGCCGCGCGAGGCTGGTCAGGGCCTCGGGCACGTCCTGGGCGAGGCGGACATCGAACCCCGCGAAGCGCAGGGCGGACATCATCAGGTCGCGAATGCCGGCGTCGTCCTCGACGACGAGGACCGTGTCCGGGGTGTTCATGAGGAGACGTCCTGCTGGGAACCGTACTGGTAGGTCAGGGGCACGGGATCGGGTTCAGGGTCGGGGTTCGGGTCGTTCAGGTGTGCCCCTTCAACATCCAGGTTGGGCAGCCACTTGTCCAGCAGATGTGGCAGCCACCACGCCCGGTCGCCGAGCAGCGACAGAACGGCCGGGACCAGCGTCATACGGACCGCGAACGCGTCGACCAGGACACCGACCGCCAGCGCCAGGGCGATCGGCATGATCGCGGGATCGTGGGTGAACAGGAAGCTCGCGAAGACCGCCACCATGATCAGCGCGGCGGCTGTGACGACCCGCGAGGAGTGACGGGCGCCATCGACGATCGCCGCACGGGAACGCCCGTTCTTCACGTACTCCTCGCGCATGGCCGAGACGAGGAAGACCTCGTAGTCCATGGCCAGCCCGAACAGGACAGCCATCACGATGATCGGGACGAAGCTGGCGATCGGCCCGGTGGAGGGCACATTGAGGGCGTCGGCGAGCCACCCCCACTGGAAGACGGCGACGATCGCGCCGAAGGACGCGCCGACCGACAGAAGGAAACCCAAGGTGGCCTTGACGGGGATGGCCACGGACCGGAACGCGGCCATGAGGAGCAGGAGCGAGAGTCCGACGACGACACAGGCGAAGGGCAGCAGAGCACCGCTGAGTTTGTCGGAGACCTCGATACTGACGGCCGTCCGGCCGGTGACCGCGATAGCGCTGCCGGTCCGGTCGGCCAGCGGAGCGACACGGTCCTGGAGCTCGGCGACCAGCTCACTGGTCGCGGGATCACGGGGCCCGGTCTTCGGGATCACCTGCACCCGTGCGGCGGCCGCGTCGTCGGCGTAGTCCACGGGGCTCACCCGCGCGATGCCTTTCACTCCCGTCAGTTCCCGGGCGACTTCCTCGCTGGTGGTCGTCAGGGTTTTGGCGGGCGCGTCGGTGACCAGGATGACGAGAGGCCCGTTGGCTCCGGGGCCGAAAGTGTCCGCGATCCTGTCGTAGGTCTGCCGGACCGCGGTGCCTTGCGGTCCGCTGCCGTCATCGCTCAGTGCCAGCCGCAACTGCAGGGCGGGTATCGCGAGCACCGCGAGCCCCAGGGTGACCGTGATGAGGGCCCGCCAGGGGTGGCGTACGACACGACTGACCCAGCGAGCTCCCATCGAGGGGCGCCTACGGGGATTGGCCGCGTCCCGCATCCGGCGCACGGTACGGGAACCGGGCCGCGGTCGCAGCCGCTCGCCGGCCAGCGCCAGCAGCGCGGGCAGCAGGCCGAGGGACATGGCGACGGCGACAGCCACGGCGGCTGCCGCGCTCAGTCCCATGGACGTGAGCACGGGAACCCCGGCGACCGTCAGCCCGACCAGCGCGATGATCACCGTGAGGCCCGCGAAGGCCACGGCGCTTCCGGCCGTCGCGGTCGCACGGGCCGCCGCTTCCGTCACACCGCGGCCCTGCGCCAGCTCGGTACGGTGACGCGAGACGATGAACAGGGCGTAGTCGATTCCCACCGCCAGCCCCAGCATGATCGCGAGAGTCGGGGCATTGTCCGAGATGCCCACGACGGAGGACAGGCCCATCAGCCCCGCCATGCTGGCGACCACCGCGAGCAGGGCGGTGACCAGGGGCATCCCCGCCGCGAGCAGGGATCCGAAGGTGATGGCGAGAACAGCCAGGGCCACGAGGACACCGGCCACTTCCATCGGTCCGACCAGCGCTCTGGACTCCTTGTAGGCGTCGCCGCCGAAGAGCACATCGATCCCCGCGGCACGGCTGCCGGCCGCGGTGTCCTTCAGGGCAGCGAGGTCACTCCCACTGACGTCCTGGTCCTGGGCCACGGAGAACTCGATCCGGGCGAGAGCCGTCCTCGCGTCCGGCGTCACGGTCCGGCCGCGTATCGGATCACTGACCGAGAGCACGCCGGGGACGGTGGCAGCGGCCGTCAGGGTGCGTGTGAGGGCGGCGGCGTTCGCCGGGTCCTTGAACGTGGTGCCCTCAGGGGCTTCGAAGATGATCTGTGCGCTCTTGCGGTCGGAAGCCCCGAAATGGCGGTCCATCTTCTCCAGCGCGCTCTGCGCGGCAGACCCCGGAATGTCCGACTTGGCGTCGAAACTTCCCGCGAAGGCGATTCCTGCGCCGGCGGTCACGGTGACGACCAGCAGCCATGTGGCCAGCACCGTACGGTAGCGACGCACCGCGAACACCCCCCACCGATGAAGCAGCACAGCCATGATCACAGCTCATTTCCGTAAGAGACGGTCAGCGAAGCCCCCATCAAAACCGCCTCACTTGACGGAACCACCTCCCACAACCTGACGGTTCCTTGACGGGCGCCGCACGCCACCTGGCGGCGCTTCCCCGTCCGGGGGCCGCTCAGGCGTGATCGGTCCGGGAGGCGCTCTCCTTCTGGGCTTCCGTTTCGTGGAGCCGGGCGGTGAGGGAGGCGTGCACCGCCGCGTAGGCGTCACTGCCCAGCAAGAGCCTGCGGGGAGGCTGTTCCGCCTCGGCCGCGGCGATGACCGCGGTGGCGAGCCTGGCCGGATCCCCGACGGGTTCGGCGAAATTGCCCAGCAGCCGCTCGCGCAGTTCGGCGTAGACCGGCAGCGCGGGCGCGGCGTCCACGCTGCGGTTGTTGGCGTCGGTGCGGAATCCGCCCGGCTCGACCAGGGTGGTGGCGATGCCCAGCCCGGCGACTTCCTGGGCCAGCGCCTCGTAGAAACCTTCCATGGCCCATTTGGTCGCGTTGTAGATGCTGACGAAGGGGAAGGCGGCCTGTCCTCCGATGCTGGAGAGCTGAATCAGATGACCGCCGCCCTGGCCGCGCAGGTGTGGCAGCGCCGCGCGGGCCAGAGTCATCGAGCCGAGGACGTTGGTGTCGAGCTGACGCTCGACCTGGGCGTCGGTGGGTTCCTCGGCGGCGCCGACCAGCGAGTACCCCGCGTTGGACACGACGACGTCGATCCGCCCGAGCGCGGCGAAGGCGTCATCGACGACCTGCCGTACCTGAGCCGGCTTGCTGACATCGAGTCCGGCGCGCCACAGGAGGCCGCCGTACCGGGCGGCCAGGTCGTCGATCGCGGCGGGACGGCGCAGCGTGGCCGCGACGCGGTCTCCGCGGGCGAGCAGTTCCTCGGTGAGAGCACGGCCGAAACCGGTCGAGGTCCCCGTGATGAACCAGGTCTTGGATGCCATCGAGTGGCTCCTGTCTTGTTGTCCAGGGTCGGGTGGCGGGCCGACGGTGATACGGACGGTCGGCCGATGGATAACACACAGCTCGTGCGTTAAAGATGTTACGGCGGCCTCTATCGACATGCAACGCACACCATGTGCACTATTCGCGCCGTGATCGCCCGCGCTCCGCCCGGGCGGAGCTGCCGGACCGGGGGAGGGGGCGCCGGGCCGGCGCGTACGACGGCTGTCCGCGTCCCCGGCGGCGCGGTCAGAAGTACAGGGGCGACGACTGTGGCTTGTGCCAGCGCATCACTGGGCTGCGATCCGGTGCCGGAAGTGTGTGCGCCCGGAGGCCGTTGTCCGCACGCGAGGTCCGGGTCCCCTGAACCCGTCGGAAGGGGATGCCTGGTTCACGGCCTTCCCGTGCCTGACACCGTTGCCTGGACCAGGAGGCCGACGCAGGTCGCGGTCAGCAGGCGCGTCAGTGTGGCGGCGAAGTCGAGGGCCCAGGTGGGCGCGATGGTCCGGTCCTCGGCGTAGGCGCGCGCCAGTGTCTCGGGCGGGTGGGCAACCTGCCAGAGAGTGGCCGCGACGGCGTTGGCGGACGTCACGATGTCGAGCGCGTCGCGGTGACCGAGACCCGGCAGCGCGTCCCCGACCGCTTCGGCCATGGACATGACGGCCGCGCGGCTGACCCGCTTGAACGAGACGACACGCTCCACATCGACGTCGTGTTCGAGGTGCAGGGGAACGTTGGCGAGCAGGTCACAGAAGAGCGGATCCTCGGCCAGCGTGGTCGCCAGCACCTCGGCCACGGTCGCGGGGGTCGCGGGAACACGGGCCCGCAGTGCGTCGCACACGGCGTCCGACCAGCGCGTCCAGCCCTCCGCGGCCAGGTGGAGAAGAACGTCTTTGTGTGAACTGAAGTAGCGCCGCACGGCGGAGTGGTGCACCCCCGCGCGGTCGGCCACAGCGGTCAGCGTCACTGAAGCGACACCGGTCTCCAGTGCCAGGGACCGCGCGGCCTCGATCAGCGCGGTCGACCTCTGGCGCTTGTTCTCGGCGGAGCGCGCACGCTGAAATGAAGGGTTGGCCACTCTCCCACGCTAGCGCACATGGTGTGCGTTGCGCGTTGAACCCCGGTACCTCAGCGCATTTAGTGCACAGGCCATGCGTTAAATGAGGCCGGCCGGAGTGCCGGCCAGTTCAGTCCCGCGCCGCCGCGTCCGTCAGCCGGAGGTGCGCCCTGCGCAGATGCGTACGCATCCGGGCCGCCGCCGTCTCCTCGTCGCTCTCGCTCACCGCTTCCAGGATCCGTTCGTGCTCCGTGCACGTTGCCTCCGCCCAGCCCTCGCGGAACGAGAGCCGGTACTGGTGCGTGTGCGCATGGAGCCGTTCCAGGGTCGAGCGGAGGAATCCGTTACCGCTCAGGCGGGCGATGCGGTCGTGGAACACGGAGTCGTGGTGCATGTAGAGCAACAGCGTTGCACGGCTGCGAAAGTCACCCGTCGCCTTGCGCATCTCGGCCAGCATCTCGGCGAGTTCACGCAGATCGTCCTCCGTCGCCCGCGTCGCGGCATGGGCGGCCGCGGTCGGCTCCAACAGGAGCCGCACCTCGAAGAGTTCGCCCAGACTCCGGGTGCTCAGCAGCGACGCCGCCGCGTATCCGGCGAGTGAACGCTTGATCACCAGGCCCTCCGCCTCCAGACGGGCGAGAGCTTCCCTGAGCGGCGTCGGGGAGATCTCCAGCTCCAGGGCCAGAGTGTTGATGTTGAGCTTCGTCCCCGGTTCTATCTCGTGGTCGACGAGGCGTCGACGGATCGTGTCGTAGGCCGTGTCGGCGAGAGCCTGTCGCCGGGGCGTACCTGCCATGCTGCTGCTCCTGTGATCGGTCTCCAAGAGGGTAGCCCTTCTCGATCATATTTTTTCCGGCGCCTCAGCTGGGGTGGTACAAAGTCCTCCTCATCGTCGCACCCTGATCGATGTCCGGTGTGGACCAGCCGCTGAGAAGTGGCCCCAAGGTGACTCCAATAACCCTTCTGAACTGGGAGTTCAGCCACCCTCGGGGTGTGGGCCGGCTGACGTCACATCTCGATCAGGTAAAGATCGGTACGAGTATTGACTGCGCGGTGATGCTGGCTAACCTTCTGGAAAGTATACGAAACAGTGTTTCTGGTAGTTCGATCGACGGCACACGGTGGCCGGGGTCCGGCCGCGACGCGCGAAGCATCAAGGAGGATGACATGAAGCGCACAACTGCTCTCGTGGCGGCGGTGAGTGGCCTGGTGAGCGTCTTGGCGATCACGGGCTGTTCCACGGGCCAGAGCGTGGCGGGCGGTGGCGGCTTGACGTTCATGACGTTCGAAACCCCGGCGCTGACCGCCACCTTCTGGGATGCCTCCATCGCGCAGGCGCAGAAGTCGGTCCCGGACAGCGAGGTGAAGAAGATCGTCTCGCCCGACGCCGACCGGAACGCCTATGCCAAGCAACTCCAGGCGTCGGGCCAGTTCCCCGACATCCTGTCCTCGATCAATCCGAAGGACTTCACCGAGGCCGGGCTGCTCAAGGCGTACGACCAGAAGTGGCTCGACGAGCACTTCACCGACCCCAACGGGAACGCGATCGGCGGTAAGACGTACATCCCGCCGACCAACTCGCAGATCGTCCCGATGGTCTTCTACAACAAGAAGATCTTCGCTGAGCACAAACTCGATGTCCCGACCACCTGGGACGAGTTCATGAATGTCGTCACCACCCTCAAGAAGGCCGGCGTTACCCCGGTGGAGATGGCCGGCGGCGAGCCATGGTCGGCCGCGATCCCGCTGTCCGGTCTCATCACCGCCGACGTGCTGGGCGCCGACCCCGAGTGGATCCAGAAGCGCTACAAGGGCGAGGTCGAGTTCACCGACCCCGAGGTGGTCGCCGCCGCGGGCAAGTATCGCGAGCTCATCGACGCCGGTGCCTTCGACAAGGGCGCGCTGAGCGTGAGTTACGCGGACGCCAACAAGAAGTTCCTGGCCGGCGAGAGCGCCATGTATCCGATGGGCAGCTGGCTGATCGGCCAGATCCCGGCGGAATCGGCGGACGATTTCGGTACGTTCCTGCTGCCGAGCGAGACGGGCGAGCCGGTCGTCCCGTTCAACACGGGCGGTACGACATCGGTCAACGCCAAGTCGAAGAATGTCGCGGACGCGACCACGTTCGCGCAGACGTGGTCACTGTCCAAGCCGAATCTCAAAACGCTCATCGAGACGGACGGCGCGTTCCCGATGCTCAAGGGCGTCACCCTTGACGACTTCGGCGCGAAGGTCACGCCGATCTATACCGAGGGCTACAAGCTCGTGACCGACCGGAACAGCAAGGTCAGCGCCTTCGGCTGGGTCAACAACGACGACGCGCTGCCGCCGGGCGTGGTCGATCAGTTCAACTCCCTGTCCCAGAAGCTCTTCACCAGTTCCGACACCAAGGGGCTGCTCGCCACGTTCGACGCCGACTGGGACAAGGCCGCCAAGTAGGCGGAGCCCGCCGGTGAAGCGGGCGGGCCGAGGTCCGGACGGATTCTGACATCGTTGTCAGACCCATGTATCCAGATCACGTACATGGACGTCCAGCCGCGGCCCGCCGCTTCGCCCCTCAACTCGAAGGATCAAGCTGTGCACAGTCGATCTCCACGAGCGGGCCGCGGCTTCGGGCTGGCTCCCGCTGCGTTGATCGCGGCCGTTCTGTACGGGGTGTTCCTGCTCTACCCACTGGTCCAGAGCCTCTGGCTCAGCTTCACGGACAAGAGTCCACTCCAGAGCGGCAGCGACTTCGTCGGCCTGTCCAACTACCGCGAGCTGTTCGGGGACGACCGGCTCGTGTCCAGCCTGCTGTTCACCACGGTGGTGGTCGTGGCGGTCACCGCCATCGCCAATGTGGTCGGTCTGCTGCTGGCGATGCTGCTCAACCGGTCCACCGCCAACTACCGTGTGATGCGCACCCTCATCTTCATTCCGCAGGTCCTGTCCGGCGTGATCGTCGGCTTCATCTGGAAGTCGATCCTCACCCAGAACGGCCTGCTCAACACCGTGCTGGCGCAGATCGGCCTGATCGATGAACCGGTCTCCTGGCTCGGTGACCCCAGCCTCGCCACGTTCTCGGTGATCGTGGTCGTCAGCTGGATCACGATCGCCTTCGCCACCGTCGTGTACACGGCCTCGCTCCAGTCCGTTCCGCGTGAGCTGTACGAGGCGGCCCGGATGGACGGCGCCAGTGCCCTCGGCCGCTTCCGCCATGTGACCCTGCCGATGATCGCACCCGGCACGACGATCAGTGTCGTCCTGTGTCTGATCACCACACTCAAGCTGTACGACGTGATCGCCGCCCTCACCGGCGGCGGCCCCGCGGACTCGACCAAGTCGACCGCCTTCTACCTGATTTCCGTGGCCTTCACCGACAACCGGTTCGGCTACGCCTCGTCCATCGCCATGTTCCTCCTGGTGCTGACCGCCGTCGTCTCGTACGGCGTCACCGCCCTGCTGCGCCGAAGGGAGACAAACCTGTGAGCGCTCCCGTCGCACCGCGCGAAGTATCCGGGCCGCGGAAGACCAACGCACCTCACGCGTCCCGGAGGCCGGACCCGTCACGGAATCAGGGGCCACGGCGGCTGTTCTTCCGCGAGAAGTCCCGTCTCCTGGGCGCCTGGCTGATCACGCTGGCGTTCATCCTGCCCGTGTACGTGGCGTTCGTCAGCGCCTTCAAGACCCAGGACCAGATTCTGGCCAACCCGGCGGCCCCGCCCGTACCGTTCACCTTCGACAACATAGTCAACGCCCTGCGGCGGCCGGACAATCTCGTCCAGGCGGGACTGCTCAACTCGGTCTTCGTGACGGTCGCGACCCTCGTCATCCTCGTGCCGCTCAGCTCGATGCTCGCCTTCTACATCTCCGAGCGCACCCCGCGCGTCCGCAACACCATGCTCGCGGTCTTCGCACTCGGCCTGATGGTGCCCCCGCAGGTCGTACTGCTCCCGATCGTGACGCTGCTGCGCGAGATCGGCCTCGCCAACTCGTACGCCGGCCTCATCCTGTCCAACGTGGGTGGCGGCTACCTGTCGTTCGCGGTCTTCGTGTACGTCGGCTTCCTGCGCACCATCCCGCGCGAGGTCATCGAGGCCGCCCGGGTGGACGGCGCCGGAGACCTGCGGCTGTGGTGGCGGATCGTGTTCCCCGTGGTGCGCCCGGCCACCGCCACCGTGGCCATCTTCCTCGGACTCTGGGTCTGGAACGACTTCCTCAACCCGCAGTTCATCCTCGGTCCGCTCCAGGGCCAGACGATCACCACCGGCATCTATGTCTCGCTGGGGGCCTACTCCACCGACTACAGCCAGCTGTTCGGAATCATGTTCCTCGCCGCGATCATCCCTGTCGTCGGATACCTCGTCAGTCAGCGCGAGTTCATCCATGGACTCATGTCGGGAGCCTCCAAGTGACCGAGCACATCAGCGGAGTTCCCGCTCTCGACACACTCGCGGGCGAGTGGCTGGAGCGATCCGCGCTGAACCACCTGCCCTCGCTGCGCAACCAGTGGGGCCAGGGGCACGTCAACGCCGACCTGACGTCGCTGTCCTGGCTCGCGTTCGCGCCGTACAGCGGCGGCTACCATACCGGCGCGCTGCGGATCGACGGCCGCGTGCCGGTCGCCGAGCGGCTGCGCTGGTCCCCCTGGGGCGTGGAGCGCGCGGCCACCGCGAGCGCTCTGGCGATCACCACCGACGTACGCATGGGGTACGAGCGCAGCCGTCTGATGTGGCGTCTGACGCTCCGCAACGATACGCCGGAGCAGGTCACGGCCGTGGTGGAGCAGGAGCTGCTGGCCATGTTCGCCCACTCCGACGTCGACTGGGGCTGGCTGTACGGCAGCCCGTGGAATGCCGGGCATCACCACGACTACTTCACCACCGAGCGCATCCGCGACGAGGCCACGGCCGACAGCCCGCGCCAGGTGCAGTTCCTGCCCATCGGCGAGCGCTGGGTCCGGCTCGGCAGCCCCCGTATCCCCGGGATCCAGCGCGACGAGGACACCGCGCCGATGCTGCTGGAGTCGGAGCTGCCCGACCACTCGACGAAGGACGCGGGGCGGGTACGGGCGCCGGGCGCGGCCTGCCGCGTCAGGTCGGTCCATGTACGTCCGGCGGGCGACGGACCGCTGATGCCGCTCGGCGACGGGTCGGAGTCGGAGTCGGGGTCGGGGTCGGGGGCGGAGTACAGGGTCGAAGCCGGCACGGATCTGCGTATCGGAACGGTGGAGCTGCGCGGCGGGGATGTCCTCGCCTGCGGCATACGGGTCGACGAGCCGGACGTGACCGGCGTCGTCCTCACCCACGGCAACCACCCCGACTCCCTCCAGATCGCCCTGGAAGATGGGCGCTTGACGCTGCGGATCGCGGGCGAGCTGCTGCTCTCCCCGGAGCCGCTGCCCGTCGGCAGCTGGCACACCGTCAGCGTTCGTATAGGCGACGGTGGTTGTGAGCTGAGCGTGGACGGCGAGCCCGTACTGGCAACGTCACTCTGGTGGGAGGGACAGCGCTGGACGGCCACGACCGACGGCGCCACCGTCTCCGTCACCGACACCCGATCGGCCGCACGCTGCGTCTACGCCTTCGCGGCGGCTCCCGACACCGTCGAGGTGGCCGGTGCGCGTGCGGTCGGGCGCTGGAATGTCACGCTGGAGCCGGGAGCCGGGACCACACTCGGCATCATCCTGGAGATCGGCGTGTCGGCGGAGCAGGTCGCGCGGGACGCCGCGGCCGTCGCGGCCTCCTTCGCCACCGAATTCGAGGCGGTGGCCGAGCGGTGGCGTACGACGTGGGACAGTGCCTTCGAGCCGGGGAACACGGAGTTCTCCGGCCATCTGCCCACACTGCGCACCGAGGACGCCGACCTGGCCCGTACGTACTATCTCGGTGCGCTGCTGGCGATCTATCTGCGCAACACCACCGTCAGCCCGATCGGCCCGGTGTTCCTGACCGGCGGGCCGCGTCTCGGTGCCACCACGACCTTCTTCTGGGACCAGTCGGAGTGGGCCAGGACGGCGGCCCTGCTGGAACCGGCCGGGCTGCGCGCCTGGATCGTGGCCGCGCTCGCGCAGCCGTACGATCACTGCCACTCCTTCGATACCCGCAATCTGCTGCCAGTCGGCAACCACTACGCGGCCAACGACCACTCCCTCTTCCGTACGGTGAAGGCGTACGTCGGCGTGACCGGCGACCTCACGCTGCTGGACGAGAAGCCCGGCGGCCTCAGCGTGCTCGACCATCTGCGGGCGATGGCCTACCGGCCGCGCGGGTTGCGGGGGGCATTCGGCGCCGGAGTGCTCGCCGACTTCGGACGCGACGCCTGGGAGTTGCTGGAGTGTGTCCCCAACTACCGTGACGGCGTTGTGTCGTTGAACGCCGGGTATGTCGGTATGCTGCGCTCCCTCGCCACGTTGCTCCGCGCGCTGGGCGATGACGGCGACGCGGAGGCGGCGACGGCGACGGCGGAGGCGGACGAGCTGGCCGCGGCCGTACTCGGCCAGTACGCGGGCGACGGCCGGTGGATGATCGCCCACCCCGAGGGCGACGAAGTCATCGGCCACTGCCTGGACTTCGAGCTCGTCGCCGCCGACATGCCGCAGGACCTGTCACCGGAGCGGGGCGACGCGATGGTCCGCTTCGTCAGCGAGCACCTCATCGACGGGGACTGGATGCGCGCGCTCGACCCCGGCGACCCGATCGCCCCTCTCTCCGACCGGCCCGACCACGGCGCGGCGGGCGCGTTCGCCGCATGGCCGGGGGCCACGGCCTTCGGGATGTGCCGGCTCGGCCACCCCGACATCGCGGCGGACGTACTGCGCCGCGCGCACCGCGCCACGTCCGGCGGGCTGTGGGGGCAGGCGATGGAGGTCACCGACGACGGTACCTACCGGGTCGCGGGCCGCGGGGTCGCCAACCGTGACAGCAACGCGGCCGTCGCGGTGACGGAGGCCGTGATCGCCGGACTGTTCGGCATCGAGGCCGGGATCGAGAGCCTGACCGAGGACATAGGGACGGTACGGAGCCCGTACGGCGAGCTCGACCACGTACGGGCGATCGGCTTCGGACTCCCGAGGCCGGGCCGCTGACGGCCGCCGTCGGCCGACGGCGCCCACCATGAGACGCACCACTCGCACACGCACCACTCGCACACGTACCACTCGCACACGTACCACTCGCACACGTACCACTCGCACACGCACCCCCCCGTACATGTACCACCTCACCTCTCGTACCACCCCCCGCTCAAAGGAGAGTAAAGATGGGGCAGGAGAGAACGACGCGGTCACGCTTCCGCGGTACTGGCCGTATACGGCGCCACTCAGGGCTGCTGGCGCTCGCCGTGGCGATACCCCTCGTCGTCCCCGGCGGCGCGCTGGCCGGACCCGCGGTCGCCGCGCCCGTCCGGGGGGCGGCGGTCGCGCCGACTCCGGCCGAGCAGTGGAACACCCTGCGGCCGAAGCTGGAGGGCATCAAGGGCACCTGGACGAACCAGAGTTACACCGGATCGGTGTCACGCACGATGCCGGACACCGCCCTCCTCGGGAACGGGGACGTCGGAGTGACCTCCGGCGGCAGCACGGGCGTGAAGTCGTTCTACGTCTCCAAGGGCGACTTCTGGGCGGGGAACCCGCAGACGAAGACCGCGCCCATCGGCGGTGTCACCATCCAGAGCGCCACCGAGCAGGACAACGCCAACCTCGCGCTCGGCGCCACGGCGACCGCCAGCAGCACAACCGACTCCTTCGCCGCGTCCCGCGCGGTCAACGGGCAGTGGGGCAGCGGGTACGAAGGCTGGGTCTCGGCGATCGGCAAACCACAGTGGATCGCCCTGGACCTGGGCTCCGTCAAAACCATCGCGCGCTTCGTGGTGCGCAACGACAACGCGGCGCGCCCCGGGAACGAGGCGTTCAACACGAAGAACCTGACGTTCCAGACCAGCGCGGACGGCACCACCTGGAACACCGTCAACACGGTCACGAACAACACCGCCGATGTCATCGACCGGACCGTCACCGCCGTACAGACGCGGTACGTCCGTCTGCACATCACCGAACCGACGCAGAACACCACACCCGACTCGACGAACAATCCCCGCGCCCGCGTCGGCCAGATCGAACTGTACGCGAGCGCGGGTGGTACGACCCCGCCCGCGCAGCCGTTCCGCGAGGAACAGCACATCGTCGACGGTTCGGTCACCACGTCCGTGTCGATGGACAACACCCCGCTGTCGATGAGGACATGGCTGGCCGCCGAGAAGAACATCATGGTCACGTCGGTCACCTCGACCGGTGCCCAGCCGGTGCGGCTCCAGGCGTCGACGTTCGCCGGTGCCATGGGCAGCCCCAACTCCCAGTACAGCAACTCGTCCGGCGTCAACGGCGGGGTGATGTGGGCCGAGCGCGCCACACCGTCGGGACCGAACTGGGTGTCCCGCGCGGCCCTGGCGTCCACGGTGCTCGGAGCCAGCGCCGTACAGCCGCCCACCTCGTCCGGCCCCACGGCGCGGACGGTCTTCACCGTTCCCGCGGGGGGCACCGTGACGCTGGTGACGGCGGTCGCCGGTGGCGGCCGGAATCCCACGGCTCCGCGCGACGCCGCGGTGGCGCAGGTACGGGCGGAGAACGCCGGTTCCATCGGAACGCTCGACACCCAGCGGGTCGCCTGGTGGAAGAACTTCTGGATGCGCTCGGCCGTCAACCTGAACGACTCCGCGCTGGAGAGGTACTACTACCCCGCCCAGTACTTCATCGGCGCGTCCAGCCGCGCGGGCAAGACCGTTCCCGGCATCTTCGGGATCTGGACCACCACGGACGACCCGATGTGGGACGGAGACCTCCATCTCAACTACAACGCACAGGCGCCCTTCTACGGGGTCTACTCCAGCAACCGCCCCGACCTCGCGCTGCCGTTCCACGACGCGATCCTCTCCTACGTGCCGGAGGCACAGCGCCGGGCCAAGCAGGACCTGCGGCGGGTGAATCAGGGCTACGTCAACTCGCGCTTCCCGAGCGGGGGCGTGCCGTCGGGTGTCCTGTTCCCGGTGGGCATCAGCCCGCTCGGCTCGGCGAGCGGCTCGACCACGGACGACCAGTACCACCAGCAGGTCTCCAACTCCCTTTTCTCGGCGACGCAGTTCGTGGCGTACTACGAGTACACCCAGGACGAGAACTTCCTGCGTACCAAGGGATATCCGTTCCTGAGCCAGGTCGCGCAGTTCTTCGAGTACTGGCTGGAGCGGGACGCGACCGGCGCGTACTCGCTCTGGGGCGGCCCGCACGAGGGCACCTGGGGCAAGAACTCCTCGCCCGACATCGGCATGCTCAAGCAGGTGCTCACCGCCGCCGTTTCCGGCAGCCTGAAGCTGAACGTCGACGCCGACCGCCGGGCGGTCTGGCAGAACATCCTCGACAACCTGCCGGGCCAGCCGACAACCACGCTCAACGGCAAGACGGTCTACTCACTGGCAAGCAGCATGCAGGGCACGGACACCCGGCTGATCCGGCCGGGTGACAACACCATCAACCTCGAATTCATTCAGCCCGCCGACCAGTTGGGCGTCAACTCCGACGCCGGCCAGCTCCAGATCGCGCGCGACACCGTCACCGCGATGAACTCGTGGGGCCAGGAGAACAGTTTCCCGAAGATCTTCAATCAGGCCGCGCGGGTGGGCTATCCGGCGGATCAGCTCATCAACACGTTCAAGTCGGTGATCTCGACGCGTACGGCGCCGAACCTGCGGATCACCGACCCGAACCACGGTATCGAGAAGTCGGGCGCGACCGAGGCGATCAACAGCATGCTGGTGCAGAGCGACAGAGCCGTCATCTCGCTCTTCCCGGCCTGGCCCGCGGCCAAGGACGCGAGTTTCTACCAACTTCGCCAGAAGGGCGCGTTCGTGGTCTCCAGCTCGAAGGTGGCGGGCAAGGTCGAGTACGTGGACGTCCGGAGCGAGGTGGGCGGCACGCTGCGGGTGAAGAACCCGTGGACGACGGCCTTCACGGTGACCGACGCGGCCGGCGACCCGGTGCCGTACACCACTCCGGGAGGTGTGATCACGGTCCAGACGACAGCCGGCCAGACGTACCACATCAACCCGGTCTGAGAACCGGACGTCGGCACAACGAGAGCGGGCTTCCATCGGTTCCGGAAGCCCGCTCGTCGCATGTGCGCCCGCGGCGGACGCCGCCCTGGCCCGGGTGGCGTCAGGTCCTGCCCTTTCGACCAGTGAGCGGCTGAGGAGCCCGTGCCGTCGGCGGAACCGCGGAACGGCCATGCCCACCAACACCGACGGTCAGACACCATCCCCGCCGAGATCAACCCCTGAGGCACGACTTCCCTATGTGCGATGTCGCGGTAGCTCGCGGTCTTGGCCGTCGCATACGCCGTAGAGCGCTGCCCGCACGATGGCGGCAGAGTCCAGGGACCTGACGCCGTCGGCGGTGAGAAGTGCGCGGCCGAGCACGGGGCCGATGAGGAGTTCGAAAACCAGGCGGTGGTCGACCGTTCTGGGCAGCTCGCCGCGCTCCTTGGCCCGCTCGATGACCTCAGCGCAGAGCTTGAGGCGCTCGTCGAGGTAGCCGACCTGAAGCTCGGCGAGCGACGGCTCGTTGGAACGGATCAAGTCCAGCAGGACAGGTCCAAGAGCAGACTGATACATCGCCAGCACATCATCCAGCATCTGGACGAGTTCGTCGTACAGACTGCCGGTGTCCTGAACGGGTACCGCGCTGTCGACGGCTCCGAGTAGCGCATCGCGCACGAGCGTGGCGCGGTCGCCCCAGCGGCGGTAGATCGACGTGTGGTGCACCCCTGAACGCTCGGCGACAGCGGTGATGGTCGTCGCCTCCAGGCCCTCCTCAAGGAGGAGGGCCTGGGTGGCCGCGAGGACCTCGTGTCGGACTCTAGCGCTGCGGCCGCCTGTTCTGCGGACTGGTTCTGCCATGCCACCAATCTAACGCACGCGTGCTTGCAATAAGTGCGCGAGGGCGCGTAGCATCGCCGTTATCGCACAACGATGTGCGTTCACGGAAGGGGAGCAGGATGAAGCTTTTCGTCATGGGCGGCACGGGCTACATCGGATCGGTCGTCTGCGAACGGCTGCTCGCTGAAGGGCACGAGCTGCGGGGACTGGCACGCAGCGACGAGGCGGCGGCCCAGCTCGTCGAGGACGGCATCGAGCCTGTGCGTGGCGCGCTCGGCGATGTCGACATCATTCAGAAGGAGTCGCGGGCGGCCGACGGCGTGGTGCAGATCACGACGGGCGGATTCCTGGTTCAGGCGCTGGACACGGTGCACGAAGCCGTGGCGACCACCGACGCTGTACTGGAGGCCCTGGCCGGCACGGACAAGCCCTACATCTGGACAGGCGGCACCGGCGGCTGGCTCGACACCGGCTGTGCTTTCCCCGAGCGGGTCGTCACCGAAGCTGATCCGATGACCGTGCCGCACTTCTACATTCATTTCCTTCAGATCGCCCAGAAGCTCCTGGCGGTCCAGGACGTCCGCGCGATCATCATCGCTGCGGGCCAGCTGTACGGGCGGGGCGGCGGCTACATCGGGCCGGTCGGGCGATCGTTCAACGACGTTCGCAAGCATGGGGTGGTCCACGCATGCAACACGGACAACGCGTTCACCTTCGTCCATGTGGATGATCTCGCCGACCTGTACGCGATCGCTCTCAACAATCCCTCCACACGCGGGCAGTACATCGCCGCGACCGACACCGTCCACATGATGGATGTGGCGCGCGGAGTCAGTAAGGCGGCCGGCCTCGGTGGGGAGATCGTAGTCGTCGATCACATGACGATGCGACAGCTCAATGGCCGAGCGAATGAAGGGGATTTCTTCTACAACCTCCGCGCCTCGTGCGCGAAGGCGCGGGAAGAACTTGGCTGGCAGCCGCACCGCCCCGGTCTCCTTGAGGAGCTCGCGTCACTTCCCCAGCCGCTTGACCTCAAGACCGTCTACCCGGAGCCGAAGCGTCAACCGGCGGCGTCGCTCGTCAAGTTCTGATGCGAGGGCTGCTGGGACAGGACGACTCCTGCGCATCGAAAAGACTGTACGACGTGGGCCCTGGCCGCCGCGCGTGGCGCGATCGCCTTGACCCGGCGAGACCCGAGGCCAGTGGGTGACCTGTGCCGGCCCGGGCGGTACGGATCGACGCCGGTCGCATCTCCATCGCGATCGGCGTCGATGACGTGTTCGATGCGATCGACGCTCTGATCACCGCTCTCGCGCGGACCTTGCGGAAGGATCTCAAGAGATGATGCTGATCGACTACTTGGATCGAGGCGCGAGGATCGCCCCTGACGCGCCGTGCATGACACTGCCCGACGGAACGACACTGAGCACGCACGCCGAGTTCCATCAGCTGACCCATCGAATCGCCGCGGCATTTCTGTCCAATGGGTTCAAGCCCGGCGACCGTGTCGCCGTGTACAGCCCGAACGATGCCGACGCCTTCGCGTGTGTTGTCGCTACGATTCGCGCGGGCGGAGTGTGGACACCGGTGAACGTGACCGGCAGAGAGGACGAGACCGGCGGCTTTCTGCATCTGGTGGGGTGCACCCGATTGATCTATCACGGCAGCCTTGCCGGTCGAGTACCCGCATTGCTCGCGCGCGTCCCCTCGATCAGGTCGGTGGTCTCCATTGGCCGCGGCCGCGACGACGATCCCATGCTGTCGGACTGGATCGCACCGGCAGGAACTCTGTGTGCCGATCAGCCTGCTGACACGGAGCGCCTTGCGATGTTGGCCCCGACCGGAGGCACCACGGGCGCCCCCAAAGCGGTGCCAATCACCCATCGGCAGTTGGTGCTGATGTGCCTGGCGCACAACGTCCACTTTCCTGAACAGCAACCTCCGAGATACATCTGCGCGACGCCGATGACGCATGCCGCCGGGATGGCGGCTTTCCCGGTGCTCGCCGAAGGCGGCCAGGTGATCATCCATCAGGGGGTCACAGCGGTCGACATCTTCGAATCAATCCAGCTCAATCAAGCGACCAGGATATTTCTTCCACCGACGGCGCTGTATGCCCTGCTGGCTCACCCGGATGTGCGCACGCGAGACTTCTCGTCCTTGTGTTACTTCCTGCTGGCCGCAG
Organism: Streptomyces sp. NPDC056835; assembly: GCF_042789485.1. Lineage (NCBI taxonomy): Bacteria > Bacillati > Actinomycetota > Actinomycetes > Kitasatosporales > Streptomycetaceae > Streptomyces > Streptomyces sp. NPDC056835. Next base: position 100,176 of record NZ_JBHUBB010000012.1, on the reverse strand, counting down.
CGCCGATCGCCCCTGAACGGCTCGCCGAGGCGGTCGAAGTGTTCGGCCCGGTGATGACCCAACTTTTCGGCCAGGCCGAAGCCCCGTTCGTATGCACAGTGTTGACACGGGAAGAAATCGCCGACGCCGCTGCCAACCTGAAACATCGCGGCAGGCTTGCGTCCTGTGGTCGACAGACGGCCGCGGCGCGAGTGGAGATCATGAATGATCTCGGAGATCTCCTCGGCCCCGGCGAGCAGGGCGAGATCGTCGTACGCTCCGATCTCGTATTCGGCGGGTACTGGAATAATCCTGAGGCATCGACCGAAACCCGACGCCCAGGAGGGTGGCACGGCACCGGTGATATCGGCTACCGCGACGAAGACGGCTACATCTACATACTCGATCGCAAGAAAGACATCATCATCACCGGTGGCTTCAACGTCTTTCCATCCGAAGTGGAAGCAGTGCTTCACACCTTCCCGGCCGTGAACGACTGCGCAGTCATCGGCATCCCGGACGATAAATGGGGCGAGGCGGTCACTGCCGTCATCGAAACGAAACCGGGGCAGACCCTGGATCCTGACCAGGCCATTGTCGCCTGCAAACAGGCTCTGGGCTCTGTGAAGGCGCCGAAATCCATCGAATTTCGTGACCTTCCACGCTCTCCCGCAGGCAAAGTTCTCCGTCGAAAGCTGCGGGACGAGTACTGGGTTCACCGCGACCGCAAAGTCTAACCACAGGTCCGTTCTCCAGATGTTTCGCGCCAAGGGCCGATCTGCTGCTACGCCTTCCAAGAAAGATCTACGAACGAAGCGCCGGAGGCCACAGTGATGCCCTCCTGCGCCATGGAATGGTCGATGACCGCGGTCTCACCAGAGGCGGCTCGCATGACAGCGAAGCCTTGCCCTGCCAGAGTCCTGCCCCTCACGCTCTGCGGGCTTATCCCCGACACGTCTGGAGTGTTCCCGTCGGACAGCGCCGATATGGAGAAAGCCGGAGTCTCCCGCTCCGGATTCCCGTCCGCGGCCGCGGCCGCCGGCAGTCCGGCCGCCAGAAGCGTCATCGGAACCACCGCCAGAGAAGCCGCCGTCATTCCAGGGTGTCGTTTCGTGATTCCCTCCCCGTTTCCCGCACCTGCATGACATTCCCCACGCCCGCGGACGAGGTCGCCCTGGCGAGTCCCCCGGACAGGGCCAGTTGTTCCGCTGACGTGGGGGAGACGTAACATCATCCAGTAGGCGCGGGAAACCTCTCTCTCACCGGGGTGCCTCTCGCGTACACCGAACAAGCCTGATGGCCCACGGCGAGGAGCCCGCTATGCCCACCCGAGCCACGGACAGCCCTGCATCCCTCTACGGAGTCGTCTCGCTCGTACTCGGCTCCGTCGCGCTGATTTCCGTGGTCTTTTCGGGGGTCGTCGGCATCGCAATCCCGCTGCTGTGCGGCAGTCTGGCCGTCGCTCTTGCTGCCCTCGGCCTGAACGCGGGGATCCACCGTGTTAAATGCGCCATCGGTCTGGCCACTGGCGGCCTCAGCGCGCTTTACCTGATTTATCTCCTGATCACCTTTATGAGCTGACGTCCCGACCCGACCCCGGCGAGACCGATCCAGAGACCGATCCAGTTGGCTACCACCGTGAGCGAAGCACACTACGGTCCATACCGAGCGGCAAACTGACCTCGGCCGGTGGCACGCCAACGAGATCACGGGCCGGCTGAGCACGGTGGAGGATGACGAGACGATCTCGGATGCTGATTTCGACTGCGCCCGCCAGGCCGTCAACAACGCCCTCGGAATCGAATGAGGTAGGAGTACCGGCCCCGCCCGCTCCTCGTAGTGGCCGGAGTGGCGGACGACGTTGAACGCGGCCGTGGCCGTGGCCCCGAAGACAACCTTCTTCGGGGCCACGGCCGCGTTACGACCGCGCGAAGGGGTTGCGCTCCAGCGATGCTCGCGGGCCGATCTCACCGATGATGTCCGCCAAGGTGACGGAGCCTTTCTTCATCCGTCGTCAGATCAGTCCCCATGGTCGCTGCCGGAACGAATCCCGATGCCGATGGTGGAACTCATTCGGTGAATCCTTCGAGTTCGGCGATGCGGCGGAACACTTCGCGGGTGTCGACTCGCTCCAGGGTGGGGTCGAGTTCGTAGTAGACGGCGAGGATGTTCTGGGCGATCCGCCCGCGCTCGTCGAGATCGGCGAACCGGCCGAGGTTGATGTCGCGCATGGCGTCCTCGGGCGTCATACCTTTCTCGTGGCGGGCTCGCGCTTCGGCCTGCACCCAGGTCAGGTAGTCGCGGACCTGGTGGATGCCCGAGGCGGCGATGACGGGTCCGTGGCCGGGGACCACCAGTTCGGGTTCCAGGGCGAGCATCCGGTCGCAGGCGGTGATCCAGTTGGAGACAGGGCCTGCCCAGCTGATCGGTGTGCCCCCGATGAACAGCAGGTCGCCGGCGTACAGCACGCGTTCGGAAGGCACGAACACCACGGTGTCACCGCCGGTGTGGGCCGGACCCATATTGATCAACTGCACCTCGATGCCGCCGACGTCCAGGGCCAGCTCGTTGTCGAAGGTGCGCGTGGCGCCGGTCGGAGTGATGCCGGAGAAGTCGAACGGCTCGAATATGTGGCGTGCGAAACGGCCGACCGGCCCTGTCTGGGTGAGCAGGCCCTTGACGAGGTCCGGACCGCTCGTCGCCATCTCGTCGGCGGTGGCCCGCGACGCGATGATCTGGGCGTCGGCGACCAGTTCGTTGCCGTACCAGTGGTCCCCGTTGGCGTGGGTGTTGACGACGGTCCGGATCGGGTTGTCGCCGGTGAGCGGACGCAGGCCGTCGAGCATCTCGCGGGTCATGGCCAGGTCGAACAGGGTGTCCACCAGCAGCGATTCACCGGCCCCGGCGACAAGACCGGCATTGCTCCAGCCCCATGTGCCGTCGGGGACGAGCCAGGCGTGGCAATGCTCGGTGAGGCGGTGCGGGCCGCGGGTGTAGGCGATGGAGGGAGTCGATGTCATGGGTGTGTTCTTTCCGGTTGGGCAGCCGGCGGGACCGGTTGCTGCGGGGGAGTGGAGAGGATGACGGCCCCGGCGGTGGGCCGCGCCGCGCCGCCGGGACGGGGTTACCTCGGACGGCCTCGCAGTGCATGGATCTCGTGTCGTGCACGTAGCTCCGCCTTGCGGATCTTGCCGACGCTGGTGCGTGGGAGGCGGTCGAGGAACACGACGAAGCTGGGGACTTTGAAAGCGCTGAGCCGTTCGGCGCACCAGTTCAGCAGGTTGTCGGCTGTGAGCTCGTAGCCGGAACGGACGGTGGCTACGAGCACGATGGCCTCGTCGCGGATCGGGTCGGGGACACCGATGGCGGCGCATTCGGCGACGGCGGGGTGGTCGCCGGCGACGCGTTCGATCTCGCCGGCCGAGATGTTCTCCCCGGAGCGTTTGATCATGTCTTTGGAGCGGTCGACGAAGAACAGGAAACCGTCGGCGTCGCGATGTGCGAGGTCGCCGGTGCGCAGGCCCTGATCGGTAAAAGTCTCCCGGGTGGCGGGAAGGTCGTGCCAGTATCCGGCGGCCAGGGTTTCACCGGGACGTCCGACGATGCGCATCTCGCCGGTGCCGGGGCCGTCGATGATGTGGCCGTTCTCGTCCACGAGGTCGATGGTGACGCCCCGGACGGGGCGGCCGATGCTGTCCCACAGGCGACCGCCGTCGTCGGGGTTCATGGTGGGTGGCAGGACGGTTTCGGTCATCCCGTACAGCTGCACCAGGCGGGTGCCGAACCGGCGCTCGAATGTGGCCGCGTCGGTGGCGGTGAGGTTCTGGGCGAACAGCACGGTCCGCAGCCGGTTGTCCGCGTCGCCGGGCCGTGGCGCGCCGGCCAGGATCATGCGGACAGGTGCCGCGAACAAGCTGGCGAGGGTCGCATCCATCGTTCGCGCCTGTCGTGCCCAACCGCTGGCCGAGAACCGCGGCGCGAGGGCGACCGACGCACCACGCACCAGTGCCGACATGGCGCAGTAGTACTGGGCGTTCGCGTGGAACAGCGGCAACACGATCAGCCACCGGTCCCGCTCGGTGACCTTCAGATGGCCGGCGACGGCGTTGCCCGCGGCGACATAGTTCGCGTCCGTGACCATGACACCTTTGGCGCGACTTGTGGTGCCCGACGTGTAGAGGATGGAGGCGACCCGTCCCGGGTTCCGCTCGTCGGTGTCCTGCGCCGCGGGCACCGGCGTGGCGCCGCGTAGAGCGTCGACCTCGGCGGTGTCGCGGATCGAGACCACCGGGGCCGCGTCATCGAGGATGTCGCGCAGTTCGTGTTCCGAGGACTGCGGATTCGTCGGCACCATGACGGTGCCCGACAGCGCCGTGGCAAACCAGACGTCGAAGAACTCGGGGCAGTTCGACAATTGCACATGGACACGGTCACCGGGTCGCGCGCCACTGCGACGCAACCCCGCCGCCACCGCCCGGCTGCGTGCCAACTGCTGGGCGTAGGTGATCGTTTCGCCGTCGGGCAGCACAGCGAAGACGCGGTCCTCTCCCACGGCGTGGCGACGCAACAGTCCGGCGACGGTGTCAGTCATGAGCGACGTGTATCGACGGCGCACCGTGATAGCTGGCGACTCCCGCGCCCTCGCGACGGACCTGCTTGTTCCCCACAGTGTTACGCAGCACCCCGACTCCGGACGCATCGAGTTCGACCACGTCTCCGGGCTGGATCCATCGGTCGAGTTCGAAACCGCATCCACCACCGACCGTCCCCGTGGCGAAGAACTCCCCGGGGTAGACGTCCTCGTCGAGCGAGGCCCAGGCGAGTACTTCGGCGAAGGAGAACTGCCGCTCCTTGGACGTGCCCGACGCCCACACCTGCCCATTGATCCGGGCGCTCATCGCGATCGACCACTCGTCGACCTCGTCCATCGTCAGGACACACGGGCCCATCGCGGTGCAGAAATCCTTGCCCTTGGACGGGCCGATGGTCATGGCCATCTCGAACACCTGGATGTCGCGAGCGCTCACGTCGTTGAAGATCGTGATGCCCGCGATACGCGTGCCGGCCTCGGCCGGTGTGAGGTCACGCCCGCCACCGCCGGTGAAGAAACCGATTTCCAGTTCGAAGTCGAGTTGGTCGGTGTAGGACGGCCACAGCAACTCCTCACCGGGGCCGATGATCGTCTCGGCGTTGCACTTGTAACAGACGGGCATCGCCGCGAAAGCCGCCGGCAGGGCAAGCCCCGCACCGGTGGCGTGCTGGTTATAGGTCATGTAGTCCCGCACGCGACGAGGGCGCGGTACCGGTGCGAGCAGTCGGACATCGTCGATCGCGTGGACGACAGGGGCGTCGTCGTCGCCGGTGAGGGTGTCGCCGCGGCGGCGGCGCTCACGCACGATGTCCAGCGCCCGGCGCGCGTGTTCGAGGCCGTCGTCGCCGCTCTCGAAGAACGCCACCATCTCCGTCGCGACCTCGGGCGCTCGCCCGACGGCTGCCGGCCCTGATCGCAACCTCTGCTCAGCTCGCAATACCGGTCCCGGTTCGACCACGCTCTCGCCGTCGAGGACTCCGAGTCGCGGTCCACCCGCACCGGGGCGAAATGTCACCAGTCGCATGCCCGTCTCCCATCTGCTGATTGCTGTGCTGCGTCGCGGCTCGGACAAGGACACGCGGGCGGCGGCAGCTTGCCGTTCGCCGTGTCACTGGGCCGCTCCGTCCGTGTCCGCGCCGGCCTGATCCGGCGGTGGACCGATCTCTTTGTGAATCCCTGAGAGCGTGTTGCAGCACACACTGGCTCCCCGTGCTGGCGTTGTCAATCAGAGTGCGGTAAGAAGTGAATATCGAATAGTCGATGGCGATGATTCGGATGAGGAGCCGCGATGAGTCAGCGAGTGCACGTGGCGGGGGTGGGCATGGTCCCGTTCGCCACTCCCAGGACGAGCGAGCCCTACGACGTGATGGGTGAGAAAGCCACCAGGGCGGCGCTCGGCGACGCCGGGATCGACTACGAGCGGGTGCAGCAGGCCTACGTCGGCTATGTCTACGGCGACTCGACCTGCGGGCAGGCGGCGCTCTACCGCGTAGGCCAGTCGGGCATTCCGGTGATCAACGTGACGAATAACTGCTCCACCGGGTCCTCGGCGCTGTTCCTCGCCCGGCAGGCGATCGAGAGTGGCGCGGTGGACTGTGTGCTGGCTCTGGGGTTCGAGCAGATGCGGCGTGGCGCCCTCGGCATGGGGTGGCAGGACCGGCCCAGCCCGTTGGTCCGGTTCGACGAGGTCGCCCACGCGATCCAGGGCGAGTCCGACGCCCCGTTCGCCGCCCAGTACTTCGGCGGCGCGGGTGCGGCCTACGCCGCCGAGTACGGTCTGGCCGACGACACGCTCGCGAAGATCTCCGTCAAGGCCCGCGCACACGCGGCGAACAACCCGTACGCGGTGTTCCGCGACCCGGTCACCGTCGAGCAGACGCTGGCGTCGCCGCGGATCTTCGGCCCGCTGACCCGGCTGCAATGCTGCCCGCCAACGTGCGGCGCGGCGGCCGCGGTGCTGTGCAGTGAGGACTTCGCCCGCGACCACGGGCTGCGCACCGACGTCGCGATCAAGGCGCAGGCGATGACCACCGACACCCCGTCGACCTTCACTGACGCGGATATGCGGAAAGTCGTCGGTTACGACATGACGAAAGCCGCCGCGCGGCAGGTGTACGAGAAGTCCGGCGCATCCCCCGAGGACATCCGGGTCGTCGAACTCCACGACTGCTTCACCACCAACGAACTGCTCAGCTACGAAGCGCTGGGCCTTACGCCCGAGGGCACCGCGGAGAAGTTCATCCTCGACGGCGACAACACCTACGGCGGCCGCGTGGTCACCAACCCCTCGGGCGGCCTGTTGTCGAAGGGACATCCGCTCGGCGCGACCGGGCTGGCCCAGTGCGCGGAACTGGTGTGGCAGCTGCGTGGCCAGGCCGACGCCCGGCAGGTGGAGAACGTGAACTTGGCGCTGCAGCACAACATCGGCCTCGGCGGCGCCGCGGTCGTCACCCTCTACGAGAAGGTGAGCTGACCCTTGACCGTCGACCCGGACAAGGCCATGGCGCTGGTCTTCGACCCGCTGACGGTGCGAGCCGAGCGAGGGCGGCTGGCGTTCTTCGCCCGCACGATCGGTGAAACGGATCCGGTTTACACCGACCTCGACGCAGCCCAGCAGGCCGGGCACCGCGACCTGTTGATCCCGCCGACGTTCTACTTCAGCCTCGAACTGGAGGCCCCCGACCCGTTCGGCTACCTCACCGAGCTCGGCATCGACCTGCGCACGATCCTGCATGGCGAGCAGTCCTTCACCTACCACTCGCTCGCGTATGCCGGAGACTCCCTCACCCTTCGGCCACGCATCAGCGAGGTGTACAGCAAGAAGGGCGGCGCGCTGGAGTTCCTGGTCAAGCGCACCGACATCACCCGTGACGGCGACCTCGTCGCCGAGGCCACCTCGGTGCTCGTCGTCCGTCATCCGGAGGCAGCGAAATGACCACGGCACCGGACATCCGGGTCGGCTCCGAACTCCCGCCCCTGCGCGTCGAGTCGATCTCCCGGGCCACGCTCGCCCTGTTCGCCGGCGCGTCGGGGGATCACAATCCGATCCATCTCGACGTCGACGTCGCGAAGTCCGCCGGACTCGACGACGTGTTCTGCCACGGCATGCTCTCGATGGCCTACCTCGGCAGGCTCCTGACCGGGTGGGTCCCGCAGGAGCGGATCCGCTCCTGCCGGGTGCGCTTCGCCTCGATCACCCCGGTCCACGGCCAACCGACCTGTACCGGCACCGTCGTGTCCCTCGACCACGACGTGGCGACCGTCGAACTGACGGTCACCCTTGAGGACGGCACCATCACCCTCACCGGCGACGCCGTCATCGACGTCCGAAACGGTCCCGGTCCGTGACGACGGCGCTCGAAGTCCCGCTTGCCGGACGCGCCTGTGACGTTCGCGGACCCCGGGGCCCCGTCCGGCAGCGACGCAATCCTCATCGATGACACGTGACGACGAAAGGTCTTGACGTACATGGGAAAGCTCGACAGCAAGGTCGCGATCGTCTCCGGCTCCGGCCGCGGCATCGGCCGTGAGATCGCGCTGAAACTCGCCGCCGACGGCGCGTCGGTCGTGGTCAACGACCTCGACGACGTCCCGGCCAAGGAAACCGTCGCCTGCATCCGGGACGCGGGCGGACAAGCTGTCGCGGTTGTCGGCAGCGTCATCGAGGACGGCTTCGCCGAGACGTTCGTGCACGCCGCGGTGGAGAACTTCGGCGGGCTGGACATCATCGTCAACAACGCCGGATACACCTGGGACACCGTCATCCAGAAGATGACCGACGAGCAGTGGGACGCCATATTCGACGTCCACCTCAAAGCGCCATTCCGGATCCTGCGCGCCGCTCAACCGGTGATCTCCGCGGCGGTCAAGAAGGCCGTGGCGGCAGGCGAGCCGGTGCCATGCCGCAAGGTCGTCAACATCTCCTCGGTCGCCGGTCTCGGCGGCAACGCCGGGCAGGCCAACTACGCCGCCGCGAAAGCCGGCGTCACCGGACTGACCAAAACGCTGGCCAAGGAATGGGGCCGGTACAACGTCACCGTCAATACCGTCGCCTTCGGCATGATCAAGACCCGCCTCACCGAAGCATCCGCCGATGGCGACGGCACGATCGACGTGGCGGGCCAGGAGATCAAGGTCGGCGTCAACCCCGAACTGCTCTCCACCATGGAACGGATGATCCCGCTCGGCCGCACCGGCACGGCCGAGGAAGCCGCCGGCGCGGTGTACCTGCTGTGCATCCCCGAATCGGACTACGTCAGTGCCCAGACCCTGGTCTGCGGCGGCGGATTCATCATCTGAGACCGACGCCGGCGCGTCACGGAAGGACGGCAACGATGCCCACCATTGGCGGAACTCTGCGAGCGAGCGCACGCCGCGTCCCCGACGTGCCCGCGCTGGCCTTCGGCGACCGGACCTACACCTACCGGGAACTCGACACCGCGGTCGACCGGGTCGCCGGTGTCCTGACCCGCCACGGGGTGAGCCGGGGTGACCGGGTCGCGTTGATGGCGGCGAACTCCGACCGGTTCGTCATCACGTTCTACGCCGCACTGCGCCTCGGCGCGATCGTCGTTCCGGTCAACCCGGCCTCCGCGGCCCCGGAACTGCACTACCTGCTCGAAGACTCCGGGGCCGTACTGCTCGCGTTCGGTCCGGCACTCGCCGCCACGGTCACGACCGCGACCGGCATCGGTCTGCCCGTGACGACCCGCCACTTGCTCGCCCTCGGTGACTCGCCCGGCCACCAGGATCTGTTCGCGCTCGCCATGGCCGAGGACCAGGACCCCGTCGGCGCCGACGATCCCGTCGTCGAGTCCGATGACGCGCTGATTCTCTACACGTCCGGCACGACCGGCAAACCCAAGGGCGCGCTGTTCGACCACCACCGGGCGATGTGGGTCGGGGTGAACATGATCTCGGCTTGCGGCATGCAGGCCGGAGACCGGTTCCTGCACGTCGCGCCGCTCTACCACGCGGCGGAGCTGTGCATCATGCTCATCCCCGGCATCATGATCGGCGCGAAACACGTCATCCTGCCCGGCTTCGACGCCGCCATGGTGCTCGACGCGCTGGAGTCCGAGCGCATCACCATGTTCTTCGGCGTGCCGACCATGTTCCAGTTCCTGTTGCGGCACCCCGAACTGTCCACCCGCGACCTTTCGGCCTGGCGCACCGGCCTGTTCGGAGCCGCACCGATGCCGGCCAGCGCCGTCGAGCGGTTGGTCGCCGCGCTGCCGAACGTCGCCGTCGTGCAACTGTGCGGACAGACCGAAGCCGGGCCCGGCGGCATCTACAGCAGCTATGAGCAGGTCAAAGCACGCCCAGAGGCCTCCGGGCGGCAGGCGCTGCCACTGACCGAGGCCCGCGTCGTCGACCTCGAAGGCGACGACGTCGAGCCCGGCGGTGTCGGGGAGCTGCTGCTGCGTGGCGAGACGATCATGAAGGGCTACTGGAACAAACCAGCCGAGACCGCCGAGGTCCTGCGCGACGGGTGGCTGCGCACCGGCGACCTCGCCCGCGTCGACGCCGACGGCTACCTCACCCTGGTCGACCGGCTCAAGGACCTGATCATCACCGGGGGCCGCAACGTGTACTCCGTCGAGGTGGAGAACGCCCTCGCCGCACACCCCCGTGTCGTCGACTGCGCCGTGATCTCCCGGCCGCATCCCGATTACGGGGAGAGCATCGTCGCCGTGGTCAGCCTCCGGGACGCGGCCACGCTGACCCTCAAGGAGGTGAAGGCGTTCTGCGCGGACAGGATCTCGGCCTACAAGATCCCGCACGAACTGGTGATACACGACATCCCGCGCAACCTCTCGGGCAAGATCCTCAAACACCGGCTCCGCGACAGCCTGCGGGCCACCCTGGGCACCGGTGTGCGAGAGTGACGATCGAGCACCCGGCAACCGCGACGCGGAGGAGACCATGACCGTCGGCAGCGCGGCACCGCGGACCACCCGCCCACGTAACCGTCGCGCTCTCATCGTGAGTGCGGGCACCGAGCTGTTCTTCGACCGTGGCTACGACAAGGTCGGCGTGTCCGACATTGCCGAGGCCGTCGGCATCGGCCCGTCGGCGCTCTACCGCCACTTCGCCGGCAAACAGGCCCTGCTGCGTGAAGTCCTCACCTCGGCCCTGGTCCCGTTCCGCGCGACCATCGAGACCCTGGATCTCACCGATCGGACCACCGGGCTTCCCCAGCTCGCGGTGCTGGCGCTCGAACACCGCCGGCTCGGTGTCCTCTGGCAGCGCGAGGCCCGCCACGTCGCCCCATCGGACTTCACCGACCTGCGCGTCGAACTCAGCGGGATCGGGCAGTTGCTCGCGTCCCGCCTGCGGCACGCCAGGCCGGACCTCTCCCCGGCGGCGGCCGACCTGCTGGCCTGGTCGATCCTCGGGGTTCTGATGAGTACTTCGTTCCACCGCCTCGACCTGCCCATGCCGGAGTACACGGCACTGCTGACCGATCTCATCGGCACCGTCGTCGACACCCCACTGCCGCGTCTACCCGATCCCGGTCCACCCGCACCCGGGCCGCCGGGGCTTGTGCCGCATTCACGCCGCGAGGCGATGCTGACCCAGGCCGTGCGGATGTTCGCCCGTGACGGCTACACCGGAGTCGGCATCGAGGACATCGGCGCGGCCGTCGGCATCGCCGGAGCCTCCCTGTACAACCATTTCGACACCAAAGCCGAGCTGCTTGTCACCGCCCTGAGGCGTGGCACCGCCGTGCTGTCGATGGAACTCACGACCATCTACGGCACAGCCACCGACCCGGCAGCCGCGCTCACCCGGCTCGTGGCCTCGTATGTAGGTTTCTCCCGCCGGCACCACGACCTGATCGACCTCATGATCACCGAACTCGGGCACCTGCCCGACAACGAACGGCACGATGCCCGCCAAGCCCAGCACGACTACGTCAGTGAATGGGCACACCTGCTGCGTGCGGCCCGGCCCGAGCTCGGCCCCACGGCCGCCCGCATCCGGGTCCACGCCGCACTCGCCGTCGCCAACGACACCGCCCGCACACCGCATCTGCGCCACAACCCCGCCACCGAGCCCGCGGCGCGGACGCTGTGCCTGCGGCTGCTGGGAATCCCGGACTCGCTGTGACGCCGAACCCACGTCGGCGAACACAGGCTGTACCGCACGCCGCCGATGGAGGGTCGCACTCAAGTGACGGCGAGGGCCCGGCAGCACCACGCCCGCTTCGGATGTTGTCAGCGCCGGGCTCGTCTGCCGGTCACGCCTTCCTGGTCCTGCCCCGAGCCGGCCGAGCGGCCGCACGTGGCGGACCGGTGTAGCCGACGGTGCCCAGGCAGAAGTCCACATAGCGCCGAGCGATCTCGGTCGGCGTCAGCGGGCCGCCCGGTCGATACCAGTTGGCGACTCCCTGACACATGGCCAGGACCGCACGGCACGCGTCGGCCGGGTAGGGCGTACTGAAGGCGTGCTTTTCGACGCCGTCCACAACGGTGTCAACGAGTGTGTGTTCCAGGTAGTCGCGCAACGCTACATAGCGGGCGTGGTTCTCCGGTTCGAGGCTACGGATCTCCGTGTCGAGAAAAGCGAGCTTCCGCCGGTTCGCCATGTAGAGCACGATGCTCTCGACGAGCAAGGAGAACCGCTCGACGGGGTCGTCGCCGGCGTCGGAGGTCGCGGCACGGCACCGGTCCAGGACGTCCCGCATCAGGCGGTCCAGCAAGGCGACCAGCAGGGCCTGCTTGTTCTCGTAGTGGTAGTACAGGGCCGGTACGGTCACGCCGACGCGGCGGGCGATGTCGCGCACCGTGGTTCCGTGATACCCGTGCTCGTGGAAGGCGGAAAGCGCTCCGCTGAGTACGGGGTCCAGTTCCAGCGGGGCATAGTCACGCCAACCTTGTGGGGCGGGGGCCTCCGTCCGGGGCGCTCTACTCACCGGGAACTCCTTCCGGTCCGCTGACCCTCGCCGAGCGCGTGCCCGCACGCCGCATGGTATCCGACACGCATATGCGGTTCGGAAACAGCGCCCGCCGCACCGTCGCCGGGCGGGTCAATCTACTTAGCGATGGATCAGTGAAATCCCTCCGATTCTAAGCCCAGGACGTCCAGATCCCTTCCTGAGCGTGCTACTTCCTCTTGACTGCGAGAGACGGGCCTGCCTACGCTCTGAGCGAGCGCTAAGTAAGTTGATCCATTCTGGCGATCGAGCCGAGGACGGGTCCGTCCCGGACCATCCCGGCACCGCTTCGCTCACAACCCCCTCATCCCGCAACCTTCGCCACGCTGACCCGCGAACCCAGGCGGGGCCCGGACACCGGGGCAGTCGGGGTCCACGACGACCATGCGAAACCCCCTTGCCGGCCAAGCGCCGAACGTCCACACACCACACTCAAGCCGAAGTGGCGGAGCCACCATGACAAGATCTTCATCCGGGCCGCTTGCCGGAGTGCGCGTCATAGAGATCGCCAGCCTCGCCCCTGGGCCGTTCGCCTGTACGGTGCTGTCCGACCTCGGTGCCGACGTCCTGAGGATCGACCGCGCGGCCTCGGACGTCGCAGCGCCCGAGGGACCGACAGACCCGCTGATCCGGGGCCGCCGATCGGCGGCCGTCGACCTCAAGCACCCGCACGGCGCGCGCTTGGTCCGTAACCTCGCCGCTTCGGCCGACGTACTGGTGGAGGGGTTCCGACCCGGTGTCGCCGAACGTCTGGGCATCGGCCCGGACGACTGCCGACGGCTCAACCCGCGGCTGGTCTACGGCCGGATGACCGGCTGGGGGCAGGAAGGACCGCTCGCGCCACGTGCCGGTCACGACATCAACTACATCGGATTGGCCGGGGCGCTGGAGCCCATCGGCGACAGCGCACGGCCCACCGTGCCGCTGAATCTCGTCGGCGACTTCGGTGGCGGCGGCATGCTGCTTGCCGTCGGCATCCTGGCCGCGCTCTTCGAGCGCGACCGTTCCGGCCTCGGCCAGGTCGTCGACGCCGCGATGGTGGACGGCGCCGCGCTGCTCACCGCCGGCCTCCACGGGATGCGTGCCGCGGGGCACTGGCCGGCAGGGCGCCGGGGGAACCTGCTCGACGGCGGCGCACCGTTCTACGACACGTACGAGACCGCCGACGGCCGCTTCGTTGCCGTGGGCGCCCTTGAGCCCCAGTTCTACGCCCAGTTGCTGGCCGGACTGGGCCTGTCCGAAGCCGATGACGTACCGCGGCAGGACGATCGCGCACGGTGGCCCGAACTCCGCCTCCGCCTGGCGGCGGTGTTCAAGGAGCGCACCCGTGACGAGTGGACGGCCCGCTTCCAGGACACCGACGCCTGCGTCACGCCGGTGCTCAGTCCCTGGGAAGCCCACGAGCACCCGCACAATGCGGCCCGCGGAGTCTTCCAGTCGTCGTCCGGTGTCCGGCAGCCGTCTCCCGCGCCGCGCCTGGATCGGACGCCCGGCTCGATCGCCGGACCGCCGCCGCACCCCGGGCAGCACAGCGTGTCCGCGCTCGCCGACTGGGGCCGAGCCGAGGAGGAGGTCTCCGCACTGCTGGCAGCCGGTGTCATCGCCACCGCCCCGGCCACCGTCTGAGACGGACCTCCCGCTACCTCTCGTACTCTCCTACGGCCCCGAGGAATCCAGTGAAGAGCAAGCTCTATACCGAGGACCACGAAGCGTTTCGCGAGATGGTCCGCGAGTTCATCGCGCGCGAGGTCACGCCGCATCAGGAGCGCTGGGAGCAGGAGCGCCTCATGGACCGGAAGTTGTGGACAGCCGCGGGCAAACAGGGACTGCTCGGCATCGCCGTGCCCACGGAGTTCGGTGGCGGAGGCGAGAGCGATTTCCGCTATCGCGCCGTCGTCATGGAGGAACTGGCCGACGTCGGAGCCGCGTCAGTCAGCTTGAGCCTGAGCTTGCAGGACGACATCGCGCTGCCCTACCTGCTCGACCTCGCCACCGGGGAGCAGAAGCTCCGATGGCTCCCCGGTATCTGTTCCGGCGAGATCGTCACCGCCATCGCCCTGACCGAGCCCGGCGCGGGCAGCGATCTGCAAGGCATCCGCGCGACCGCAGTCAAGGACGGCGACGACTACATCGTCAGCGGAGCCAAGACGTTCATCACCAACGGCATTCACTCGGACCTCGTCATCATGCTGGCCCGGACCGATCCCGCGGCCGGTGCCAAGGGGATGAGCCTGTTCGTCATCGAGCGCGGCATGCCCGGCTTCACCCGAGGCCGCAAACTCAACAAGGTCGGGCTGCACGCGCAGGACACCGCGGAGCTGTTCTTCGACGAGGTCGTCGTTCCCGCCGCCAATCTTCTCGGCACGCCGGGCCACGGTTTCGTCCACCTCATGGAGCGCCTGCCCCGTGAGCGCATGGCCATCGCGGTCGTCGCACAGGCCGCCGCCGAGGCCGCCCTGCGATGGACACTCGCATACTGTGCCGAGCGGACCGCCTTCGGCAAGCCGATCGCCGACCTCCAGAGCACCCGCTTCACCCTGGCTGAACTCGCTACCGAGACAGAGGTGACGCGCGCTTACCTAGACCGGGTGATAGGCGACTTCAACGACGGCACGCTCAGCGCCGTCGACGCGGCCAAGGCCAAGTGGTGGGCCACCGAACTCCAGAATCGCGTCGTCAACCGGTGCGTGCAACTCCACGGAGGCTACGGCTACATGCTCGAATACCCCATCGCGCGGGCCTTCATCGACGCCCGCATCCAGACGATCTACGGCGGCACCACCGAGATCATGAAGGAGATCATCGGCCGTGACCTCACCTCTCACGGATGAGTGGAGTGTCACGACGACGACCACTCCAGCCGACCCGGTTCGCATTCATCATCGCGTGCTCCGTTGCTCCGTCGCTACCCATGAAGCCGGCGGAAGCCTGAACGCCGAAGCCATTGAGCCCGGGGCGGCGCGTCCCTCGTCCTGATCGGCTCGGAGACCGCCGGGCTGGTCAACGGCCTGACACCGCGCAGCACCGCACAACGCCCCGCTGCTCCGCTCCACCCGGCGAAACCCGCTCTGGTTCGTTCGCTTTCGTTCGTTGCGGCGGTGACCGGTTACCGGCGACCGGTGCGCGAGCGGGCGCAGGGTCCCGTATTGCGCGGTTCCGGGTTGTCCCGTCCTCGGCAGGCTGCCTGTTGTCAGGGGGAGTGAGTGCCGGGGAGCAGGACAGGAAGAAATACCTCGTCCACGATACTGATGATCTCCTCGTCGCCGACCCTGCCATGCATCAGGAAATCGTGGCGCAGCAGGTCCACAGGGAGTGTGAGCACGCGGGAGGTCGGGAGGTCGGGCCCGAGCTCTCCCCGGGCAATGGCCCGGTCCACCAGCGTGACCACCAGTTCCTGGCGCAGGACGCGAGAGTGCTGGGTCAGGACCAGGGCGAAAAGCCTCTCGTCGTGGGCGGTTTCGGCCATGAGGCCCCAGAACACCTCCGGGCCGAGGTCGGCGAATCTGCCGGAGACCCATCGGAGCAGGGCGATGACATCGGAGCGGAGGGAGCCGGTGTCGGGCAGGTCGTCCGTGCCGGGATGAGAGTTGGCCACGGCGGCGAGTACGAGTTCGGCGCGGGTGGGCCAGCGGCGGTTCAGGACCGGCCTGCTGGTGCGGGCCCGGGCCGCGACGCCTTCGATGGTGAGCCCCACGTAGCCCGTCTCGGCAAGTTCCTCAAGCGCGGCGCGGAGGATGGCCTGTTCCAGCTCCTTGCCGCGGCGACGTGTGGCGGCCTTGCCCGCTGTCCGAGTGGTGGGCGCGAGCTGACTGGCAGTGGAAGTGTCCCGCACCAGGCCTCCTAAGAGCGACTATGCATCTTATGTGGTTCACTATACCGCGACGACCGAAGATGCGCCGTGCATCTTATTCTCGTCATGCGTTGACACTTCCCTTACCCGCACCACACATAGATCCAGGAGGACCG
Source organism: Streptomyces sp. NPDC056835 (assembly GCF_042789485.1). Classification (NCBI taxonomy): domain Bacteria; kingdom Bacillati; phylum Actinomycetota; class Actinomycetes; order Kitasatosporales; family Streptomycetaceae; genus Streptomyces; species Streptomyces sp. NPDC056835. The sequence continues at coordinate 83,701 of NZ_JBHUBB010000012.1, read as the reverse complement.
GTGACTCCATCACCGTCATCACCGCCCCAGGCCCCGGCGCCGCCCTCCGATGACTGGCGCCGCCCCGCGATCGTCGTCGTCGGGCTGGTCGTACTCTTCCTCGCCATGCTGTCGGCCTTCGCCCTGCCACCCCTGCACTCGAAGCCGCATGATGTCCCGATCGCCGTCGCCGGACCGAGCGGGCCGGCCGGGCAGCTCCGCGATCAACTGCAGGAGCGGGAACCCGGCGCGTTCGACATAGTCACGCTCAGCGACGGCCAGGCGGCCAGGGACCGCATCCTGGACCACGACGCGTACGGCGCCATCGTCACCGACGGCACCCATACGACCGTGCTGGTCGCCGGCGCCGCCAGCCCCGCGGTCGCCAATACGCTCAAGACCCTCGCCGCCCAGCTTGGTGAGGCGCGGGGAGCGGCTGTTCCGGTCGAGGACGTACGGCCGCTGCCGCCGGACGACCCCACGGGTGCCGGGCTCTCCGCGGGGGCGTTTCCTCTCGCGCTGGGCGGCTGGATATGCGCGGCCGTGCTGCTGGCCACCGTCCCCCGGCAGCGCCAGCGTGTCGTCGCCGCCTTCGGCTTCTCTGTTACGGGGGCGATGGCTCTCACGGCCCTGCTGCAGTACGGATTCGGCTCACTGGACGGCGACTATTGGCTGACCAGCGCCGGCGCCGCCCTCGGGATCGCCGCCACGGCATGGACGATCCTCGGCCTGCGCACGGCGTTCGGCAACGTGGGGCTCGGTCTCGGTGCCGTCACGATGATCTTCGTCGGCAACCCCCTGTCCGGCCTGACCAGCGCACCCGAACTGCTCCCGTCCGGCTGGGGAACCCTGGGCCAGTTCCTGCCACCGGGCGCCACCGGCAGCGTGCTGCGCTCGTTCGCCTTCTTCGACGGTGCCAACTCCACGCGGCCGCTGATCGTTCTGTCCTGCTGGCTGGTCGGGGGCCTTGCCTTGTACGTCATCGGGCTGCGACGCCCGCGCGGCAAGGCGCCGGCCGTCCCGTCGGCCAATAGCGAGGGCAAGCCTTCCAGCGAGGACAATCCTTCCAGGGAACTCCTGCCCGCCACCTGATCATGTCGACCCCGCGACCCCTCGATACGGACGTTGTGGACGAGTGGCTCTCCTCACGAGCGGTCATCGATCTGGGGAGAGCACCGCTGGGACACTCGTCTGTGACGCGGGGTCGCTGGGAAGTGGTCGACTTTGACATGGATCAGGAGGCGCAGGACGAAGGCGTCGACCCCGGTCACCCTTGGGATCCACACCATCGGGGCGGACGTGATACCCGTGCCCCCGCCCCGTCGGCACCCCACACACCCGGGCAGGACACCGGACGTTCGATGATGGCGCGGCAGTGGTCGAGTCGGGCACTCCAGGAGGATCCTTGCGGTCGCTTCGAGGACAGCGCGGCGCACACGTGAACTGCGGCCAACCGGCCGGCGCACTGCGGTATTCGCGCCTTCGAGATTAACGCACATGCCACTTGCGTTTGCTGCGCGGCGCACCTACGGTGAGCTAACGCACAAAGCTAGTGCGTTAGCAAGGGACATCACAATGAAACTGTTCGTTACCGGGGCGACGGGCCACATCGGTTCGGTCGTCTCGGACCGCCTGCGAGTCGATGGGTATGTGCTCACCGGGCCGGCGCGCAGCGAAGAATTGGCGGCGCAACTCGTTGCGTGCCTGAAAGGAATGACGCGATGAGCGCCAACGACCCCTTCGCCCGCCTCCCCGAGGCGGCCTCCTTCACTGTTACCAGCACCACCGTCGCCGACGGCGCGGCCTGGTCGCCCGAGCAGTTCTCCGGCATCTTCGGCGTCCCCGGCGGAAAGGACGTCTCCCCGCAGCTGTCCTGGAGCGGCGCCCCGTACGGCACCAAGAGCTACGCCGTCACCGTCTACGACCCCGACGCCCCCACCGGGTCCGGGTTCTGGCACTGGGCGGTCGCCGACATCCCCGCCACCGTCACCGAACTGCCCGAGGGCGCCGGCGACGGCACCGGCTCGGGCCTGCCCGAGGGCGCCTGGCAATTGCCCAACGACACCCGCGCGGCCCGCTACATCGGCGCCGCCCCGCCGGCCGGGCACGGCCCGCACCGCTTCTTCATCGTGGTGCACGCCCTCGATGTCGCCTCCATCGGCGTCCCGGCCGACGCCACCCCGGCCTTCCTCGGCTTCACCATGGCCGGTCACACCCTCGGCCGCGCGGTACTGACCGCCACAGCCGAAACCCCCGCCTGACGAACAGCGTGTCCGCACTCATCGACACCACGGAGATGTACCTCCGTGGTGTCGATGAGTGCGCGTCAACCGCCCGGAGGCCGCCCCCTCCGCAATCGAGGGATGACGCTTCGCCGACCGAGACGCCGAGGGGCGCGAGCCGGACGCCCCTGAAGGGGCTGATCGCAAGTTGGGGCGATGTGCGCGAACACTGCGGGAAGTCGTCGCGGGGCTCCGGGCGGCCAAGGGCCCCCAGCACGTTCACGCGTCGGCCCTTTTTGTCCTCGCGCGGCACGACAGACCTAGTCACCGGTGCTTCCGGGCAGCCGCTGATGATGGCCCGGGACGGCGAACTGCACATTCCGGCCCCAACTGGGGCCGGAATGTACAGTTCGCCTGGAGCGGAGCCGACTTCAGCGGCGAGCCCCTGTGTCGCGCGGTTTCTCACGTAGCACCGAGCCGCTGTCCACTCGGGTCTTGGTGGTCCGGAAGGTGATGCCGAAGCGGTCCGTGAGCACCGGATTGTTCAGTGAGTACTGGAAGGCGTCGGTCCCGTCGGCGTTCTCCAGGCCGATGGTCGCTTCAGCGCCGGCCTCCAGGAAGTCACCGACGGTGTCCTTGTAGCGGTAGGAGATCGTGCCGTCCTCTCCGATCAGAGCCGTGACGGAGAACCGCTCGCCATGACCCCACATCTGGATGACGTTGCGCCATTCGACGACGTAGGAGCGGTGCGGCGCTGTGCCCACGACCCCCGTGTAGACCGCGGCGTCGAATTGCGGGAGGTAGAACAGCTGGTCCCAGAACGGGTAAAGGGCCGCGTTCGGGGCACCGGCGGACGGGAGGGCGCCGTTCTCGTCATCGGTGCTGGGCTCGGTGAAGGTGATGGCCCCGTCGGCGGAGACCCAGCCCGAGGTGTAGCTCTCTCCGTACAGCGATACGGGGAAGGGCAGTTCGACCTTCTCCGAACCGGAATCCCCCGTGAGCCCGAGTTTGTGGTCGCCTGTGACGAAGTCGGCCGGGCCGGCGACGCAGGTGTATCCGAACGTGTCGGTCTTGTCGGGCAGCCGGATGTCGAGGACGGTCTCGCCCGTCACCTCCGCGACTGCCCTGCCGCGCCCGAGACAGAGATCGGAATGCGAAGCGGTCAGTTCGTACGTTCCCAGCGGAAGAGTGGTGTCGAAATACCCTTGGGCGTCCGCGGTCGCGACCACCGGGGTACCCACCACGGTGATGACGGCTCCGGAGGCCGGGCCTCTGCTGCTGGAGACGCTGCCGGTGACCTTGGCGGAGGGCAGTTCACCGAGTGTGACATCACCGGTCGCCGTTCCCCCCTCGGTAACCGTTACTTCGGCGGTCGCTGTTACGTGGGCGTACTTGGACACAGAGATCTTGTAGTTGCCCACGGAGAGCAGCGGGATCGTGTATTTTCCGTCGGCCCCGGTGTGCACCGTACGGTCGAGGGGGCCCTGGGCGACGACCTTGGCTCCGGGGAGGGGGACGCCGCCGGAGGTGACGACACCCTGGATCGTGCCCAGCGGACTGTGTGGAGCGGCCGTCGCCAAGGCGTTCACATCGAGCCTGCCTTCACCGAAGACATTGTTGTCGGCGGCGGTGCCGCCGCAGGACTTGTCGTCGGTGTCGACCGCCGTCCGGTCGAGCAGTGCTTCGGTCGCTTGGATGTCGTTCTGCAGTTCGGGGGCCAGCGACCACAGCAGGGCTACGGCTGCCGTGGTGTGGGGAGCTGCCATCGACGTACCGGACATCGAACCGTACCCACCGCCGGGGACCGAGGAACGGATGTTCTCACCGGGCGCGGAGATGTTGGGCTTGATCTCCCCGTTCTCTCCGGCGCCGCGTGAGGAGAAGTCCGAGATGGCGTTGTCGATGTCGAACGAACCCGAGCTGTAGCTGTTGACGTACATTCCCGGTTCGATTGAGGTAGTGCAGCCGGGGCCGGCGTTTCCGTTCGAGAACGACGGGAAGATGCCCGCAGCGCGCCAGGAGTCGACAATCTTCTGGTACCAGTACCTGACGGGCGTACCGCCCCAGGAGTTGTTGACCACGTCGGGCGCCAGGTCGGGGCGGGGATTCTGTCCGTTGAGGTCGGTCGGGGCGACGATCCACTGCCCAGCGGCGATGAGGGACTGCTCGCTGCAACTGTTCGATTCGCAGCCCTTGACGGCCGTCCAGCTGGCTCCGGGCGCGACGCCGGTCTGATTGCCGGAAGCGTCGTCGCCGGTCATGGTGCCCATCGTGTGTGTGCCGTGCGATGTGTTGTCACACGGCTCCGTTGTGGGGCACGAGTTGGACGGATCGAACCAGTTGTAGTTGTGGTCGAAGGTGCCGTCACCGTTGTTGCCCCGGTAGGAAGCCTCCAGGGCAGGATGCGTGTAGTCCACTCCGGTGTCGATGTTGGCGACCACGATGCCCTCGCCCCGGCTTCCGAACTCGTCCCACACCTTGGGAGCGTTGATCCGGTCGACATTCCACTCGACGCCGGCGACCCTCTTGTGCGTACCGGCCTTCACCGGCTTGGGAAGCTGGATGACGTCATCCGTTTCGATGCGGGCGACGTCGGCCCGCGCCGCGAGCTTCTCGACCAGCTTCTCGACCAGCTTCTCGTCGCCGCCCTTGACCTGGACGGCGTTGACTATCCAGTACGAAGTGTGTGCGACACCCGCCGCGTCCAGCGCCCTCAACAGCCCGGCCTGGGTGCGTCTGGCGTGGTCTCGCTCGGCCTTGTAGACCGCGGCACCGCGCTCGGCTTTGGTCCGGGCGCCGTCGACCGCGGCATTGAGGTCGGCGGCGCTGTCGAGATAGACCCAGAAGGTGTTCTCCCGGCTTTCGTCGAACTGACGGAGGAGTCCCTCCGCCACCTTCTTCGCAACAGCCGCTTGCGGGGGGTCAGCCGGACCGGACCTCTGCGCCGTGCCCTGCTGCGCCGTCGCCGCGCCGGTTGACACGGAAATCGTCAGAAATATGGACAGGACAGCGAAGAGTAACTGCCGTGATCTCTTACATCGTGAACTGCGGGCCACATTGGGCTCCTCTGCGTCGCACGGCGGGGCAAGCCCGTCCGCGGTGGGTGGGGGGTAGCGTGCTGCGGTCTCCTGGAACCCCGCGCCGGAGTCGGCCCAGGGCGGCGAGTACCACCCAGGCAATGTCATGCTCCGACCAAGGCTCACATTGGTCTGTACCTGCCCAGGTAATCGCACTCGCATGTGCGACTGTCCGCATACCGGCCAGGGAGCAACGCGTACATTTCCCACCTTGACGGGTCAACCCGACCGCGATGGGCTGCCTGGCGATGCCGCGGCGCGGGCCGTCGGGGAGGGCCGGCGCCCCGCGAACACCCAGGCCGGAGGGAACCGGGCTCGCCCTCGCCCGCGTCTGGCGTCATCCCCCACCCGAGAGGATGGGACGTACGATATTCCGTCTCGAAACATGCACCACGGATCGTCAACGAGAGCAGTAAATATCTTGAAATAGGTGCGTTCATACCATGCGGAACCAGCTGATGGGTGCGGGGCTGGTCACTGATCGAGTCCGTCGGCGGCGTGTCGCTGGAAAAGGCCGAGCAGAGGTGCGACCGGACGCGCCGTCAATTCCAGTCTGCTCACGGGGGGAGTTACGCCTGGAGAAGAGGCAGCCCACGACCAGTTCCCTCATCCGCTCCTCGCGTCGGAAGTCCACCACCAAATCGATATCGTGCGGTTCCATGCCCCTCGGGCGTGGGCGCCGAAGAGCATCAGCGCCTTCACCGCGCCCGTGACTCTCACCCCGTGAGCCCACAACTTGACCAACCAACGACATGAGATGTCTTGTATTCGGGCGATACGGCTCCAGGAGCCTGTCCCCATAGGCCACCGTCCTGCCGCTCGGAGTGCGGGGCGCGTTCCCACGTCGGAGAACGGGTCAGTCAGCCGAGGCCGGTGCGAGCCGCGCGAGCAGTTGGGCCGCTGCCTGACTGCCGCTGTCGCGGGAGAAGTCGACTTGGTCGGTGACGACGCCGGCCCAGAAGAGGGTGTCGTCGACGGGCTGGTAGATCTTCCGTACGCCGGTGACTTTCCAGGAGTCGGTGAAGGCGGCGCGGGCGAAGGGGTCCTTCGCCCATTCGTGCTCGATGACCGTGACGGGTTCCACGGAGTGGTCGCCCGCGACGCTCCGGATCCCCTCCAGGAACTCCCGATGGCGCTGGTCGGCGGGCAGGGCGAGGAGCCGTTCGGCCTCGCTCTCCTCGGCTCCCGCGAGGACGATCCGTCCCGAGTAACGGAGGTCTCCCATGGCGCCGTTCATCAGCCAGAGCGGTCGGTCCGCCTCTTGGACGTGGTCGGCGTCATCCGGGAGCACCGGCCTGTCGAATTCCATGAGGACCTTGCTGATCGCCACATGCGGTACGGCCCTGAAGGCGTCCGTCTTCTCCTTCCCAAGCTCAGGGGAGAACGTGACGACGCCGGCGTTCAGTACGGCCACGGGCAGCGCCACCACCGCGGCACGCGCCTGGTAGGTGGCGCGGCGCCCGTCCTGCTCCGCCACGACGACAACCTTGCCCGGCGCGTGCTCCACGCGGTTCACTACCGTGTTCAGTTGGATGGACAGTCCTTCGGCGAGAGGGTGAAGGACCTGGTGGTAGCCGCCGACGACCTGGAAGTTGGTGGGGATTTTGAGCGTCGTCTTCCGCCATGGGTCACCCACGCGCTTACGGGAGTGCGTCTCGGCGTGAGTGTGGGTCTCCAGGCCCTGCCGTCGTACCAGTTCCCAGGTCGAGGCGTTCCTGCCGTGGATGAACTGCGCGCCGAGTTCGACCGGGATCGACAGGGCGCCGTGACGGGTCCACAAGCGGCCGCCGATACGGTCACGGGCCTCGACCACGACGACGTTCTGCCCGGCGTCCGTCAACTCCCGGGCAGCGCTCAGCCCGGCGGCCCCCGCACCGATGACCACGACATCGAGTTCGCCTCCCCGCCGCGGGGCCGCGTTCTCGCGTGACGGTTCGGATCGCGCCGCATCCGGCTTCGACCGCGCGGGACCCGGTGCTTCGCCCGACCATGCCGCGCGGGTGGCGGCCGCGACTTCTCCGGCGACACCGGCGAGTAGGCCGAGGGGGCCCACCCGGGGCAGTTTGTGGTTCATAGCGCTTCGGCCCTTCAAGTCGTCAAGGTGCGCGGGCACTCGCCGTGCACACCCTCCACACTGGCCGCGCGGGTGCCGCGGTCACCATCCGCCACCCGGTCACCGCACCCCCGCCGACCGGAGGGAACAGGCACTTCTCCAGGCCCCGGGGCGACCGAGGCTCAGGCGGCGGTGGCCGTCCTGAGCGTGCGCAGACGGCAGGAAAGCGCGGTGTGCTTGGGGGTGTTCTGTTCACGGGCCTGCTCCCAGGCGGCGTAGAGCAGCGCCCACACGACGTTCTGCGGCCATGTGCTGTTGACGCCGGGGTCGAGGGGCCGTCCCGCTGACCGTGCCGGATGAGGGCGAGCAGGGCGTGGTCGGACGGGACTTCCTCTTCCTCGGCCAAGTCAAGCTGAGCCTTGGTCCCAGGTCAGGGACCTGCGCAGGTGAGGCGGGAGTGTCTTGACCGTCTCGACCAGAGCGTCGCGTGTGCCGGCCGCTGAGTGGTCGAGGCGCAATGTGTGCGAGCAGCACGTAGCTTCGTACGGTGACCCGCGCGCGAGACGGGCTCCCGAAAGCTGGTCGACGACGTCGTGGCCGGCACCGATCCCCAGGCGGACTTCAGCGCGTACGACCGCCGTGGGTCTTCGCCCTGCCGTCGATCCGGTCGACCGGCTTTCCGACGATCCGCTCGACCGGTGTGCCGACCCTGCGCTCGGGGGCCTCCGGGTGCGAATGGGTCTGTGTCATGCCACGCTCCCGTCGGTGAGCAGATCCCTCAGCGTCGCGACAATGGTGCGCTGCGCGAGGGTGATCTTGAAGGCGTTCCCGGGCAGGCCGGTGGCGGGCTCCAGTTCGGTTTCGGCGGCCAGCCGGAACGAGTCCTCTGTGGCTGGCGCGCCGAGCAGCGCACGTTCCGCCGCGTGCGCGCGCCACGGTTTCGCCGAGACGCCACCGAGCGCCAGCCGCACATCGGTCACCTTGCCCCCGGTCACTTCCAGCGCGACGGCGGCCGAGACCAGCGCGAAGGCGTACGACGACCGGTCGCGCACCTTGCGGTAGCGCGAGTGCACCGCGACCGGGGCCTCGGGCAGCTCCACCGCGGTGATCAGCTCATCGGCGGCGAGTGTCGTCTCGATGTGCGGGGTGCTACCGGGCAGTTGGTGGAACTCCGGCAGCGGTATCCGCCGCGTGCCGCGGACGCTCTCGACCTCGACGGTCGCGTCCGGGGCGGACAGTGCCACGCACATGTCCGACGGATGCGTGGCAATGCAATCCTGGCTGACGCCCAGAATGCCGTGGGCGCGGTGGAAGCCGCCGATCGCGTCGCATCCGGCGCCGGGCTCGCGTTTGTTGCAGGCCGCAGCGCTGTCGTAGAAATACGGGCACTTCGTGCGCTGCACCAGGTTGCCGCCGACGGTCGCCATGTTTCGCAGCTGGGCCGAGGCCCCCTTGAGAATCGCCTGCGACAGCATCGGATAGCGGCGCCGGATGAGCGGATCGGCGGCGAGCCGGCTGTTCTTCACCGTCGCGCCGATCCGCACGCCGCCACCGGGCAGCTCCTCCACCTCGTCCAGCGGCAGTCCGCTGATGTCGACCACGGTGTCCGGCTGCTCGATGCGCTCACGCATCAGGTCGACCAGGTTCGTGTCGCCGCCGAGGAACTTCGCGTTCGGTTCCTCGGCTATCGCGCGCACCGCGCCGGCCACGTCCGGCGCGCCGACATAGGAGAACGTCCTCATCGGGCCACCTCGCCGATCGAGTCGACGATGCCGTTGTAGGCGCCGCAATGCCCCGTGCTGGGTATGTCGCGTGCTGGGCAGGACAGCTTCATGACTCACGGACGGTGTTCTCGGCTGCTCGAACCTGCGCGGCGAATTCCTTCGCGGGCAGCCCATGGCCGTGGCTCGTACCGGCCTCAGGCCCGGTACCGAGAGATCGGTACCGAGAGATCGGTACCGAGAGATCGGTACCGGGCCTGAGGCCGGTGGGGGTGAATCAGGTTGAGCGCTACTTCAGCCGCTTGAGCAGGTCGGCGGCGGTCTCCTTACCACTGTCGTGAGAGAAGTCGACCTGATCGGTAATGACGCCGGCCCAGAAGAGGGTGTTGTTGACCGGCTCGTAGATCACATCGGCGCCCGGGGCACCGTATTCCGAGAAGGCCGCACGGGCGAACGGGTCCTTGGCCCATTCATGCTCGACGGCCTTGACGGGTTCGACCTTGCGGTCGCCCGCCACACACCGGATCCAGTCGAGGAGTTCCGCGTGGCGACGTTCGCGGGGCATGGCCAGCAGACGGCTGGCCTCCTCCCCGTCCGCCCCCATACCGACGACCTGCCCCGCGAAGCCGGGCGTCTCCTGGGAGGCGTTCCACATGAACATCAGCTCTGACATGCCGGCTTCGGCGATGTCGTCAGCACCCGCCGGGAGCACCCGGTGGTCGAACTCCATGAGGACCTTCGCGATGGGGACCTGCGGCACGGCCTTGAAGGCGTCCACCTTCGCCGACGGCAACGCCGGAGAGAACTCGATGGCGTCGGCCGCCAGTACGGCGACGGGAACGGCCACCACCACGGCGCGAGCCCGGTAGCTGACACGGCGCCCCCGCTGCTCAGTGTGGACGACGACTCCGGCTGACGAGTGCTCCACGCGCCGTACCACCGTGTCGAGTTGGATCGACAGCTTTTCGGCGAGAGGAACAAGGATCTGCTTGTAGCCGCCGATGACCCGGAAGTTCTTGTACTCGGGCGGGAGGGTGGACTGGTCGGTCATCTCCCATGCGCCGCCCGGTTGTGTACGGGAGGCACTGACGGCCTGGAAGTGGGTCTTCAGTCCCTGCCCGCGGATCAGCTCCCAGGTCGGGCCGTCCTCCCTCGTCCGGCACCGACGCTTCGGTCCGTGCCGCGCTGGCCGGCCAGGTGGCGACGGCGCCGGCCACGAGGCTTGCGCCGGCACCGATGATGATGCCGCGCCGGTTTACCGAGGGACGTTTGTGTTCCACTGCGCCTCCGCCTTCCCTTTGTGCATAGCGTGCGCACTTTCTTACGCGCACACCCATGCTGGTCACCCCGGGACTGAATTGATCACCCCCAGACCGGCGGTCGAACCCCCGACGGTCGGGGGGAAGTGGCATCCACGAGATCCACCCAGCCACCCAGGAGCCATCAGAAATGGCCTTTCTAAGTGCTGTCCTGGGCCGCCGGACCGAGCAGGTGAACGCCGGGCCGTGCCGACGGGTTCCGCGTCGAGTGGCGCGGTGGTGTGTGTCAGCCGAAGGGAATGGCGGTGGTCAGCACGGCGACCGTGAGCATGACCAGGGAGACGGCGGCGGCCCGCCACAGGGCGAGTTTGTGGTGGTCGCCGAGGTTGACCTTGGACAGTGATACGAGCAGGAGCAGGGCGGGGACGAGCGGGCTCTGGAGGTGGAAGGGCTGGCCGATGACGGATGCCCGTGCCATCTCCGCTGGGGCCACGCCGTAGGTGGAGGCGGTCTCGGTGAGGACGGGCAGCACTCCGAAGTAGAACGCGTCGTTGCTCATGAAGAACGTCATGGGCAGGCTGAGCAGTCCCGTGATCAGGGGCAGGTGGGGTCCCATACTGTCGGGGATGATTCGTACCAGCCACTGCGATATCGCGTCGACCATGCCGGTCCCGTCGAGGACACCGGTCAGGACACCGGCCGCCATCACCATGGCGACGACCGCGACAACGCTGGAGGCATTCCCCCTCAGTTGGTCCGCCTGCTGGGCGACGCTGGAACGCGTCCCCCTTCGCCGACGGCGATTCCGGGGATAAATCGATGGTGTTGGCGGTCAGTACGGCGACGGGCACGGCCACAACCCGCGGCACGGGCCCGGTAACCGACCGGGTTCCCGTGCCGCTCGGCGCGGACGACGACTCCGACGGGCGAGTGCTCCACGCGCCGTACCACCGTGTCGAGTTCGACGGACATCGAGATCCGATCGCCCCACATGCGGCCGCCGACGCGGTTCCGGGCCTCCACTACGACCACTCGTCTTCCGGCGCCGGACAGATCCCGGGCTGCACTCGATCCGGCAGCGCCGGCGGTGGGTCCGAGGGTGCGGCGACGCCCGACACCGGGGTGTCTGCTCAGCATGTGTCGCTCCCCTTGCCCATGCGGTTGAGTTGCGCAGGTGTCGCGCTCGCCACCCACCGCGGCCGCCCCGGCACCGCACAGCCATCCGTCACCTGGTGGTGGAAGCCCCCCCGATCGGGGGAGCAGCCTCGACCGACCGGCAGGGCACCGCGTCACGGGCGCGTTTTCCCATGGCGCTGGATGATCTGCGAATATCAAGGTCAGGGGTGCATTCACAGCCGGCGGAGCACCCCCGCCGAGTGGCTGGAGCTCCGCTTCGGACGCCACGGTGAGCGGCGACGGACCCTAGAGTCGGGTCGACAGCGACCAACGACAGGCAGGACAGGATGGAGCGCGCGTGATCCGAGTCGCGGTGGTGGACGACGAGGCTCTGGTCCGGTCGGGCTTCAGCCTCATTCTGGGCGCGGCCGACGACATCGAGGTCGTCGCGACCGCGACCGGCACGGAGGCTCTTGCCTCGGTCCGGGAACACCGGCCCGATGTCGTCCTGCTCGACATCCGGATGCCCGACGTGGACGGTCTGACCGTGCTGCGGCAGCTGCGCGCGCTGCCGCAGGCGCCGATTGTGGCGATGCTGACGACGTTCGATACCGACGAGTACATCGTCACCGCACTGCGCTCGGGGGCGGCCGGTTTCCTCCTCAAGGACACCGAGCCCGATCAACTCGCCCAGCTCGTAAGGTCCCTGGCGGCCGGCGGGGTAGTCCTGTCCCCGAAGGCATCGCGTTCCATGCTGCAGAGCCACTCCCAGGGCGGTGCCGTCACCGACGATGCGGAGGTCGCCCGAGTGGGGCGGCTCACCGACCGCGAGCGCGCGGTGCTCGTGCTCGTCGCCGAAGGACTGTCCAATGCCGACATCGGGGGCCGCATCCATCTGAGCGCGGGCACGGTCAAGGACCACGTCAGCGCGATCCTCGCCAAGCTCCGTGTCAGCAGCCGCGTGCGGGCCGCGCTGCTCGCGCAGCGTTCGGGCCTGCTCGACGACTCCGGCAGGGCGGAGGAGCCACGGTGACCCCGTGGCCGGCCGGCCGTCGACGGGTGCCGCCCTGGGCCGTCGACGCGGGCCTGGTGGTGCTGGCCACGCTGGAGATGTGGCCCAATCTGGCGTACGACATGACGTACTGGCAGTCGGCAGCCGGCGCACTCGGCGCCGCGGCGCTCCTGTTCCGGCGCCGTTTCCCCTTCACCGTGTTCCTGTGCACGCTGCCCGCCTCGCTCATCCTCGGACTTCTCTTCGCCCCGTTCGTGGCCCTGTTCACGCTGGCCGAGCGCTCGCGCGACCGGAAGCTGCTCGTCGGCTGCGCCCTGCTCAGCGGCGTCGTCTCATCGGTCTCATGGCTGCTGTCGGGGGAAGCCTCGGAAGAGCACACCTATTCTCTGGTCCAGTCCGCGTATCTGCTGGCGATCGCCGTCACGCCGATCCTGCTCGGCCAACTCGTCCAGACCAGGCGGGACTTGGCGCGGCGTCTCATCGAGATCGAACAACGCCGTGAGCACGAGCGCGCGCTGCATGAACAGACCGTCCTGGCCCGCGAACGCGCCCAGCTCGCACGGGAGATGCACGACGTCGTCTCCCACCAGGTGAGCCTGATCGCGGTACAGGCCGGGGCACTTCAGGTCGCCACCAAGGACCCCGATGCTCGCGAGACGGCTCGCACCATCCGCTCTCTGAGCGTGGGCACCCTGGACGAGCTGCGTCATATGGTCACCTTGCTGCGGGCCTCGGGAGGCAGGGCCACCGAGCTCAGCCCTCAACCCACGCTCGCCGACCTGCGCCGCCTCGTTGCCACCAGTGGCATCGAGGCCCACCTGACCGGTGAACTCCCGCCGGACATCGGCACCCCGGCCCAGCGCACCGTCTACCGCACGGTGCAGGAGGCTCTCACCAACGTACGTAAACACGCGCCCGGCGCCACCGCGACCCTGCGCCTGTGGCATGACGCCGGCCACTTCGGAGTCGACATCACCAACACCGCGCCGACCCGCATCTCGCTGCCGCTGCCCGGTTCCCACCACGGGCTGATCGGTCTCAGGGAACGCGCCGAGCTGCTTGGCGGCACGCTCAATTCGGGCGTCACACCCGAGGGCGGCTACCAGGTCCGGCTCCGCGCCCCACTCGCGACGGAATGATGACCGCCAAACCGCTGGGCCCTGGGGCTACTTGACATGCCGGGCAAACGTGGCCGCGGCGTTGAGGGGTGGCTCCAGGGCCACTTCGGAAACAGTGTGACCAGGAGACCGCGAACGCCACGATCACCACGGTGAACATGAGCAACGTCGGACGCGCACCGGAACCGGGCGAGATCACCGACGGCTGCCCCTTCGCCCCACGGTGTCCCCGCGCCGACGACCAGTGCCTGCGACAGGAACCCGGCCTCGTACGCGCCGGCCCCGAACACCGCGTCGCCCGCTGGCACCCCACCCCGCCCGGCACCCCTCATCCCACGACCGCGGACGAACCCCTGGAGAGCGACCATGCCTACCCCCCCCGCACGTCCGCGGCCCCCAACGGCCGGACAACCTCTCCGCGACAACCCGGCACTGGTGACCACCATGAGCGACCTCGAATTCCGCGACTGCCTCCGAGCCGCGTAGTGGTGGCGTGGCACGAGGGCGACACGAATCCCTTGATCCGCTCATTCGTCCGGATCGGGACCGTCTCCTACCGCGCCTCGGACAGCCACGACCGATATCCCCGAAACATGCCGGCGCGATACACACACCCCCTTGACCGAACCCATAGGAGCCCGGCAGGGCGGCTCCGAAGGGTCAAACCTTCATGCCCCCGGGCTCCCCTCTCCGCCCCCAGGGGAAAAGCAAAGGGGGCGGGGACGCAGTAATGCGTCCCCGCTGCCCGACTCATCATCGGCGAGGACCACAAATCAGCGAACGGCACCTTCGTTGAACGCGGCATCCACCCTCGCGACGGACATCCTGGTCTACTTCTGCCATCCCGGCAGCCCCTGGCAACGCGGCTCGAACGAAAACACCAACGGTCCGCTCCGGCAGTACTTCCCCAAGAGCACCAACCTGTCCGTCCACACCCGCGAGCGCCTCTACGCCGTCGCCGCCCAACTCAACGGACGCCCACGCAAAACGCTCGACTGGGAGGCACCACCCGAGCGCCTGCGTAAACTACTCGCGGCCTGAACAACCGACTACGGTGTCGCGACGATCCCCAGAAACCGCCCAGAGAGCGACGGGGCTCCTATGACAGCCTGAAGCTCGCCCTGCCCTCGAAGCAGTCGCCCCACGGCCTGCACTGGGGTAGCCGAATTCACTCACGTACGGAGGTCGGGCAGGCTGCTGCCTCGCTGCTGCTGCCAGGTGTCGCCGGCCTCGTCGTAGTCGGTGGATCGGCTCAGGTGCTCCCATTTCATGTCAGTCTCAACCCGGTGGCGCCATGCCTGGCGGCCGTATTCGTAGGCGTCGCTGCCGGCGAGGACCCGCAGCGGTGGTTCGTCGAGTTCGGCGAGGGTGAGCACGAGCGCGGCGACCTTGTCCGGGTCGCTGTTGGCGACGTGCTCGAACCCTGCCATGGCGCGTGCGGACGCGCCGACGGTGGTCCGGTACGGCTCGCTCGTCGGTGGTGTGGTCATCGACGAGCCGGCCCAGTCGGTGCGCATTCCACCGGGCTCGACGACGGTGACCTTGATCCCTAGCGGCGCGACCTCGGCGGCGAGCGCCTCGCTGAACCCGCCGACGGCCCATTTCGCCGACTGGTAGGCGGTCATGCCCGGACTGCCGACCCGGCCGCCCAGCGACGAGATCTGGATGATCCGGCCCCCGCCCTGCTCGCGCAGGATCGGCACGGCGGCCTTGGTGACGTAGACCGTACCGAGGAAATTCGTGTCGATCTGTCGGCGGAATACCTCCAGCGTGGTGTCCTCCAGCGATACCCGGTCGCCCTGGCCGGCGTTGTTGACCACGACATCGAGTCGACCGAACGCCGCAGCCCCGTTCGCGACCGCGGCCTGGGCCGCGACCGGATCGGTGACATCGAGCCGCTCGACGTGAATCAGATCGCGGTAGCGCGCGGCGAGGTCGTCGAGGGCGTGCGGATCGCGGGCCGTTGCGACCACCTGGTGACCGGCGGCGAGAGCCTGCTCGACGATCTGGCGGCCAAGCCCTCGCGACGAACCGGTCACGAAGAACACTGAGCTCATGGCGAAGGTCCTCACTCGTTGAAGTTAACGCAAAGAGAATGCGTTAACTTCGAGGGTATGTCGCCCGCCGACTTAAGTCAAAGGGCATGCGTTATGGTGGGCCGGTGAGCCAGCCCAAGCGTCGAGCCCGATCTCCGCACGACAAGCAGGAGCGCAAGTCGGCCCTGTTGGACGCCGCCCGCGACCTCGCGATCGAGCAAGGTGTCCGCGAGGTGACCCTTGTCGAGGTCAGCGCCCGAGTCGGCCTGCACTCCTCGGCGCTGCGCCGCTACTTCGACTCGCGCGAGGAGCTGATGCTGGAACTCGCCGAGCAGGGGTGGGCGCAGTGGTGCGACCGCCTGGTGAATGATCTCGGCGACGCCCGGGGTCTGACCGCCGACCAGGTCGCCGACATCATCAGCGGCTCGCTGGACCAATTGCCGCTGTTCTGCGACCTGCTGACGCATGTGGTCCTCAGTCTGGAAGGCTCTGTGCGACTGGAGCGGGCACGCCGTTACAAGACTGCGGCGAGCGCGGCCTACGACACCATGACCCAGGCGCTGGTCGACGCCGGCGCCGGTCTCGACCACGAGGCCGCCCAGATCCTCCTGACGGCCGCCATGAGCTGCGGGGCCTACTTGTTCCAGCTCTCCCGCCCCACCGCGACCCTGCGCGAGCTCTATGAGCAGGAGCCACGGTGGGCACATGACGCCCTCCGATTCCGCGAACAACTCACCACCCTGCTCACCACCGTCACCCGGGGCGCACAACATCCGCAGAGCTAACCACCAGGGCCGACCGCGGCCAACCCCCACGAATGAGCGACGTCCGGCCGCGGGCGGTTCGCCGTGCGGTGGCCAGTGCGACGAAGCCGTGGGGCATCGGCGGAGGCTACAGGGCGCCACCAGCGTCGCGCGCAGCCGTGACACTGGAGGCTTCTGATCGTCTTTACGGTCGCCTCACCGGGTTTACGGTCGCCTCACCGGGCCGACTGGGTGAACAGGCCGGGGCGGATTCGGTGAGGATGCCGCGGGTGACCAGGCGTTTCAGCTTCCAACGAATGCCTTCGGTGTTCTTCACGATGATCGGCAGGTCGAGGGCCTGGCAGATGTCCCGGGCCCGTAGCGGCCGGTCGGCGTCGGTGAAGACGGCCAGGATCTGCTGGTAGGCGGGGTGGTCCGGAACCTGGGCGGCCGGCTGGGGAGCCTGTCCCGGGGCGAGGTCGATAAGGGTCTTGCGGGTGATCCGGAGGTGTTCGAGTCCCTCGTCGAGTTCGCGCAGTCGCACGGTCAGTTCATCGATCCGGGCCCGAGTCTGCTCGGCCTCGCCGGTCAGGTCCCGCTCGCGCATCGAGGAGGTGTTCTTCGCTGACGTGGAGCTGGGCACGGAGAACGGCTTCCGGGAGGCAGTGGCCCGCTTCGATGAGCGTTTCCCGGAGTACTCCATCGACAAGGGGGTCCGATTCCCCGTCGACGAGTGGGACCCGCACCGGTACAGTCCGTGGTTCCTGTTGGCCTGCGCCTTCCGGCGCCGGCCTCCCGCGAGGCGGTAAGGGCGCGGCCATCAACCGGCAGTGATGAAGGGCTACGTGTCCAGGCGCCTCGACGCCTTCATGGCCGAACACGGCCTGACCCTGTTGAGGCCGAGCTACCGAAATCTCCAGCGCCGACCCGGCGAACACCTGCTCAATCCCGTCCGCCAGCTCATCGAGTCGGTCAACGACACCTTCACGGGCCAACTCGACCTCGAACGCCACGGAGCGAGAACTCCGGCCGGAGTCCTCGCCCGCGTCGGAGAGCGAATCCTGGCCCTGACCGCCGCGATCTGGCACAACCGCACCACGGACCGACCCATCACACGATCACTCATCGCCTACGACCACTGACCAAGCCTTCGGACTTACTCGTCTCTAGTAGTCGATGGGCTGGAGCAGGCCGCGTCTTCGCATCGCCCGCTCGACCGACGAACGAGATATCTCATGACCTGCGGCGGCCACTATGGCAATCCCGTTGCGGCACCGGGACGCTGGCATTTTCCTGCTCAGCGAAGACCGCGCTTCTCGCGTTCGGCTTGGACGAGCTCCTCCATGAGTTCCCCCGGGTCCACCGTGAACTTGGTGTCATCGAGGGCGTCGTAGTCCTGGGTGCTCAGCCGTAGGCCAAGCTCGGCGAGCTGGGCGGCCAGTTGTGTGAACGCGATTCGCTCGTCGGGCTCGTCCTGGTAGCTTGCCTGCTCGGCGGCGGACCCCTCGGTCAGGGTGAGGCCGACCAGGCCCCAGAAGGTGAACTCGGTGTCCAGCTCTATGAGGTGCCAGGCACGGTCCACGGGTTCGTCGGGGTGCAGCCAGTAGCCGATCCACCCTTTTCCGCCCTTCGCCACGAGCTTGACGTACTTGGCCATCTCCGCGGCTCCGGCGTTGACGGCCCGCATCTCCGGGTCCGCGCGTTCCTTTTCACTCAGATAGCTGGTGTCCAGGAGCGGATGGACCTCTCCCGCCTCGAAGAAGTCGAGGTCGAGAAGGTGGGTGAAGCCGGTGCGGCCTTCCCACTGCGCCACCAGCAGCACGCGCAGATCGTCGGGTATTGGACGGCCGTCCAGCCGCTCGCGGGAGAACTCGGTGAGCCGTTCGTCGTACATACGCCCTCTCCAGAGGTCGGAGGAAGATCCTCACGTCAACGTAACAGCGGTGTCTGACAAGAGGTTGGGTCGCCGGCGACCGCCGACCACCCCCGTGATCCGGACTCAGAAGAGGTCCTAGTCGGATTCCGGAACGAGCGCGGTGATGGACAGTAGAATCGAAGGATCACCTAGATGCCGTGCGAGCCCTGAGCTTGGCTGCGGAACCTGCAGTTCAGACCCAGAATCGTATTTTCGAGCGGGACACGGTTGTGTCAGGTGACGCGTAGTCCGCCGTCGACGAAGAGATCCTGGGCGTTGACGCCGGTGTTGCGGAGGAGGAAGTCGGTGGCGTCGGCGACTTCCTCCATGGTCACCAAGCGCCCGATGGGAGTACGCGATACGTGCGGATGGTCGGGCACATCGCGCCACCTCGGGCTGTCGCCCACGACGCCGGGATGGAGCGCGTTCACACGATGAGGTGCGATCTCCACCGCGAGGGTCTTCACCAGTCCGGTGACGGCAGAGTTGATGGCGGTCACGATGGTAGAGCCGGGGTAGGGGCGCTCTTTGGCCAGGCCGCCGAAGAGTACGACCGACGCCTCAGGGGTGAACCGGTCACGCAGAACTCGCACGGTCTCCGTGTACCCCACCAGCTTGATGGTCACGGCTTCCACGGCCTTGGCGATGTCGAAATCCGCGAGAGTGTTGAAACCCTCTGAGACGCCGGTGATCACCAAGTTGTCAACGTCCCGTACATCGGCGAGCGCTCCGTCGATGGTTTCCGGCCGCGACAGGTCAACGGCCAGACCCCGGACGCTGCCGGCGATTTCGGCGGCTACGGTATCGGCGCGCTCCCTGGCGCGGCTAGTGACGATGACGCCGTCACCACGGTCGGCGAATCGCTGTGCCAGTACGCGCCCCAGGGCGCCGCTTCCTCCGACAATGATCGATGTGGTCACGAGCCAGGGGTCCCTTCGGATGGAACACACAGTCAGTCGGCGACCCTATAAGGCCGGAGACGGACGGTGCGGGCGCAGCCGGACTGGTCCACCCGGACGGCCGAGCACCTGTTGCGCCGATCGACCGCTCCACCCGAATGTGCAGGCGGCCTTGGTACGCCGGGGCCGCCTGCACGGCGTGCTTCAGCATGCCGCCGAGCAGCGAGGCGACGGCGATGGACAGCGCGGCGGCGCAGATGTAAAGGACGTCGCTGAGCATGACTTGCTGCAGTGCCTGGCTGGTCTTTCCGGTCATGTGTGCGTGCTTCAGCGCGGAGAGGGCGTCGTCACCCGCGGCGCCGGCGAAGAGGACGGAGAGCCACCGAAGGTGAGCAGCGGATGGTCGCGATCATGCCGCGGCGTCGGCCCCGATTCCGGTCATCGAACGCCGCGGACACCGTCGAGGCGGCATGGGGAGATCGCATCTCGCGGGTGCTCTCTCGCTCTGTGGATGTGGAACCGTAGGAAGCGCACTCATCTCAGCTCAGAGGTCATCCGCGGCTTCACGCCCAAGCCCCGGACCACCTAACACTCGGTGAATCGAGGCCAAACCGCCCGTCGCCCTCCCTCGTGGGCACGGGCTTCCTGGGCCCCGGATTACGCGAAGAGCCAGGGCGGCTCGCGTACCCCGGGGCCTCCCGCACGGCCCCGGAGTCCTAACTCGGACATCAGCCGCAAAGTAGCGGTCAGAACTTCGGGACCACGATCTTCTTGGGCCGGCGGGGAACAATCTTGGTCTTGTCGAGGTGTCCATACACCGTCGACCGCGGCACCCCGAAGAGGTCGACGATCTGCTGGACGGTCTCCTCGCGGGCGTCGTAGAGCTGCTGGGGGAGCGCGGCCTGGTCGGCGGTGAGCTTGGGCCGGCGCCCGCAGACCCGGCCGCGGGGTCCGTGCGCGGATTTTGAGCGGCCTCTACGCGCACGCGGGCGGGTAGGAACTAAGCCTGGCGCCACCGTCGTTGGGCACCTATCGGCCGCACTTGTGACGCCGCTGATCCGAACCCTATGGTGGCGAGGTCGTCATCGTCGTGTACTGGGATGACGGCCTCAAGACCGGTCCCGACGACAACGGACTTCCCGTCGGTCACCCGACCGCATCGACACCTCCGCCGCGGTGCGGCGAGAAGTTCCGGTCGACCAGATGTTCCAGGAACCGGCAGGCCACCCTCGGCCGGGATGTCCTCCGCCGCAAGCGGCGGGATGATCAGCTCCCCATCCGGCGACAGCCGCACCTCGCCCTGGACGGCAGGTGTTCAGGGAACTGAACGCCGTAGCCTGATTCCCGGCCCTATGTTCCTCGGCAGCAGAACTAGGCGGCCCACTTCACCCCGCTGAACCGCCTCACCGGCGCAGCAGGGCGATCACGGCGGCTGCGGCGGCCATCACGGCGGCGAGTGCCGTCAGAGTGGTCAGCGCGATGGTGAGGGGCGCTTCGAGCGTGGGGTGCCGGTAGGTGAGGTAGGCGACGCCCCCGCATGCGAGCGGCACCACCAGGACTACGACCAGGGCCAGCGACACGCTCATGACCACGATGGCCGTCGGCAGAGTCGATGCCTGGGCCGGGGCGGGCGTCGGCGGCTCGGGAAGGGGGGGCGGGCTGGTTGGCTGGGGCAGCCGGAGCAGACATGACGTCGGTTCCCTTCGGTCGGGCGTACGAGGGATCGCACGCGGAGGGGTCCCCGAGTCGGCCGGGCACCAGGAGAGATCCCCTCTTGTCCCCGCGCTTGGTGCGGGGGCGACCAGCGGGATGCGGTCACGAGGACTACTAGAGACCAGCGGGATCCTGGTACGCACGCGCGGCAGAATGCTGCTCCGTGTCGGATTTTCTTCGGATGTGAGAACCAGTGGCTGACCAGCAATTGGACACCTTCGACGGCGAAGATGATGAGGACAGGAAGCTGCGGGAGGCGCTCAGCGGCTTCAAAGAGATGGTTCGCTCTCTCGTCCGGGAGACCGGCCTGTCGACGAATCAGCTGACGGACATGTACGGCTTCGGGAAAGGGAAGGTCAGCACCTGGCAGACGGCGAAGCCTGAGCAGCCCAATATCCCGCCCCTGCGGTTCGTCGAGGTGCTGATCAAGGAAGCGCGGGAACGCGCGAATCTGCAGGACAGGGCGGCAGCGGTGTTCCTGCACCAGTACGGCGAGCTGCTGAAGCTGTACTGCGCGCGGGCGAACCCGCACAACGTCCACCGTCAGATGCTCCTCGACTACCAGAACACCCTCTTGATCCGCGAGCTGAACGAAGCGACGAACGCGGCGCTGGAGAAGATGGCGGGGCTCACCGAGGAACTGGAGACGCTGCGCGGGGACCGGGACGGGGAACGCCGGCGCCGGATCACTCTGCAGCACCAGATCGACGCGCTGAGGAGCCAGAACCAGGACCGGGCCGCGGAGAAGAAGACAGCCCTTGCCCAGCGGGACCAGATCCGTGCCGGCCTCAAGGCGTACGAGAGCGACCAGCAACTGGAGAAGTGGCAACCGGGCGCTGGGCAGGGTGGTTCGCATACGTACCACCCCCGCGAACCCGCTTCCGTGCCGCCCGCCCCGCCCTCCGGCCCCGGCATCAAACGGCGGGGACGCGTCCCCTCCCTGATCGCAGTCGTGGTCTTAGTCGTCTCCCTCGCTGTCTACGCCGGCACCCAGTTGTCTGGCGATCAGAACGACTCCAAGAACAGCGCCGACAGCACAACGGACCCGGCTCCCACCTCACCGACACCCACACCCACGCCCACGCCCACGTCGAGCCCTGATCCGCCCGCACCCACGCCTGAGCCCCCGCCCAGGCCCACGGCACCCACAGTGAAAGTGCGCTGGCAGGGCACGCTGCTCCTCTACAGCAACGGAGCGCCCACGGGATGGTGGCTGGACAACCGGCCGCCGACCCAGGCTTTGCTCGGTGACCTCGGCCTGGAGTGCGACTGCCACCCCGGCGAAGTCGTTGGCAACGCTCTTGCGGCATGGGATGGTCCGACACCTCCGGCATACCAGCAATGCTCCGAGATGAGTGGCCAGTTGGCGCGACGGGTGGTTGCTGTTCAGGAGGGGGCCATGGCCTGCCTCAGAACCCAGAACGGCCGTCTGGGCTACTTCACGGTGACGAGCGTATTGGGCCCTTCCGAACTGAACGTGGAAGCGACCATCTGGGATCGTCAGTGACCCTGCCCCGGCACGACCGACGCGACCTTCCCCAGCAGGCCCCAAACCCCTATCTCTGACCCGGCCTTGCGCTCCCAGCCATGGCCGGGAGCGCAAGGCCGCGTAGGACGGTCTCATAGGTTCCACTAGGTTCCACGGGCGTTCCTTCTCGCAGCTCAGCGCGCTGCCTTGGATCTCATGGGTTGCCCGCCCCGGTCCCGTCCGACGTACTGGAGACTGAACTCCTCGACCGCCGGGCGGGAGGTCCGGAGCAGGGCAGCCCACAACGGCTGGCGGCGGCGTACGACGGAGCGGAGCACGCGCACCGTGCCGTTGCTGCCTACTCCTGGAGATCACCGTGGCTGAGCCCTCGAACCGACCGCCGGACGACGAACCGCTCCCCACCCCGTGGATCCTGACGGCCGGACGCTGCACATCGTCAGGCAGGAAGCGGCCCAGGGTGGGGTCGTTGGTGCCGCCCGACGAAGCCGCGGGTGCCGGGGAACTGTTCGGCTTGTTCGGAGCGGGTCTGGCCGAAGGAGAGTTGCTTGCGGCGGGTGATGGGGAGGCTGGTCATGGCAACTGCTGCCATGGCGGTGCCCTGGTGGTCGGGGAGGAGGGGGAGAAGCCCTTGTTCGTGCGTACGGCGACGGCCTCGTCTCCGTGGGTGTGTAGTACCGGACAGCTTTCTTGGTGCCCGCGCTGGTGGCCTTGAGCTCGTTGCCGCCGGGGGAGGGCGAGGGATCTGGCTGCCGTCGGCGTCGTAGAGGTAGCTGGTGGTCTTACCGGCTTCGGTTGGGGCGGCGAGGTGGCGTGGGCAGGGGCTGAGATGCTCGTGCCGGTCGTGGGCGTGATCGAAAGCAGGTGATCATCCGGCACATTCCCGGTTCGCGGGAATCGCGATGCCGGGTCTGGAGTGCCTCTGGTGGCTCCGAGGAGAGCCGGGCCGTTGGCGGCGGGGTTCGGTCAGTCGCTTTCCCGAGAGTTCATGAACCAGTGGGTGTCGAAATAGCAGGCCATCGTGAAGGGGTGGTGCGGGTCGATGAGGATGCGACAGACGAACTCCGCGGCCTGGCAGTCAAAGGGGACGTCCTCGCCGTCAAAGGACCGGACCACGACGGGCCAGCGGTCGGGGTCGTCGCCGTCGGCCCTCCAGCAGTACAGGTCCTCGTGCTCAGTGCCCGCCCAGATGAACAGACCGTCTCTTCTGAGATCCGTCCACGGCTCCTGATTCAGTCCAGGTATCCGTCGAAGGCGCCGTTGCCGAACGTCTCGACCATGCGCTTGTAGTCGCTCGGCAGCGCGGTGCCCAGACGCGACTCCACCTCCGCCCAGTCCACGTCCGGCCGCTGGGCAGGTTGTGTCCAGCCGGTGATCCGTACGAGCCGTTCCATCCAGTCGACGTCCTCGTCCTCGTCTTCATCCGGAGCGATCGCCAAGGGTTCTGGCACTTCCCTGTGAGCGACCACCAACACCGGCCACTCGGCCCCCTTCGCGTCCCGTGCCGTACCCGTGCCGACCCACTGATCCCCGTACGCCCACGCCCTTATCTTCACGGCCCGGCCCTCGAAGGGGACGAGAAGAGCCGCGCCCCTGGACTCGTCGACCGTCGGATCGGTGAAGCCATCGAGGACAAGCGTGCGCGCGGCGCCGTACCTGCCGTCGAGCAGGTCGGTCAGGCCCTGCGGGTCCAGGTCGCTGGGCAGGTACATGTAGCTTTTTCCCGGGCCGAGTTGGGTCAGTAGGTCGTTGACGGTCGCTTGCGTGAGCTCCATGGCGGACAGTGAAGCGCACCGCACTGACAATAGGCATCGCCCAACCTGAAGCTGCAGGTCACGGGGCTGGCGTGGGCCGAGGCTGGGGTGCTCGCGCCGTCCGCGACGCCTTGACTTCGCGGCATTGGGTGATCGCCCGTCACCGTTAGTTAAACCTCGGCATTCGTCAGCACGAGGGGGGCGCGCAGGAGGGTGGTCGCGTGTCGGGCGTTCATACGGGCCTTGGTGAGGATCCGCCAGTTCTTCAGGTCGGCGAAGCCGTGCTCCTTGGCCGTGCGCTCGCGGCTGATCAGCTTGTCCGCTTCCTTCTGAGTGATGCTGAGGGGACGGCTGCGGGTAGCTTCGCGGCCGGTGGTGATCACGGGGTCGTTGGGATCACCGTCCAGGCTGGTGAATCCGAGATCCGCCAGCGCCGAGGCCGGCTCCCCGCAGCTTGGGGTGATCTTGTTGTGCCGGGCGGTGGTCACCTCGCTGGAGCGGCCGGGCCTTGCCGCCGAGATCCACACCAGGTTGCCGCGCTCGTCGGTGAGGGCGAGAAACAGCAGGCCATGAGCCTTGTGCTTCCCGCTGTAGTTCGGCCGGTTGGCGTCCCCGGTTCGCTTGCGAGTACGGACGAGAGTGCCGTCGAGCAACACAACGATGCCACCCCTCTGGGCGATTTTCTTCAGGGACCGCGGACCACGCCGGATACCAGGTCCAGGGTGACGCTCGACAGCGGCAGGCGGCACGGGTAGAAAAGCCCTTCAGTGTCCTCGCCGGGGTTGGTGTTCTTTCGCATGGAGTCCTCAACTACCGTCGAGATCCTGCACGTTACGTCGAAATCAGGCCGCGGTCGCTGAGACGGAGGGCTGCGGCAGGGCGGTGAAGCGGCCGGCGGGGGTGCGGTGCGGCCAGCCTTGGTCAGCCGGCTTCGGCGTTTCTCAGGGTGGTGTCAACAGCCAGATCGCTCCTGACTGCTGGTATCCGTCACGTATTCGTGGTGCGCGCTATTTCTCTGCCTCAGAAGATGAGCGGGCATGCCGCGGTCTGCACAGGGAAGCGGTTTGCGGGGGCTGTTCCGCGCTGGGTGCGGAGAGGCGGTGGGCCCGCCACCGACCGGCAACGGGCCCATCTGCACGGGGGCGGTCGCGCGTCATCTCCGTCCGATGCCTGCCGGTGCCGGAGCCTGGCACAACGGCTCAGTAGCGGCCGAGGATCAGCTGGGTCTTGAGGACGTCGCCGTGGTACAGCCAGCCGCGTGCCTCGGCGACCGCTATGGCGTCGCTGTGCAGTTGGGCGGCGTCGGTGTAGGTGTCGGCCTTGAGGGACAACTCGACGACGTACTCGGTGCCGGTCCCGCTTGCGCCCACGACGGGGAGCACCTCGACGCTCGCGTCGTCGGAGGACGCCCATGCGCCCGACCAGACCTGTGAGGTCACCGGGCCGTGGGCGTGTGAGGCCTTGAGCGTGTCCGAACCCCATTTGCTGTAGAGCCAGTCGTCGAGCTTGCCGGGGGTGTCGTTGACCAGCCAGGTGCGGGCGGTGCTGCTCGACGGCATCGAGGTGCCGGAGTAGCCGCTGGCGCTGTGACTCTTCTCGTTGGAGAAGCTGAGGGTCTGCTTGGCATAGCCCCAGTCCACCTGGGCGTCGTAGTTGGTGTCGCTACTGTCGAAGCCCGCGGCGTTCGCCTCGTCCAGAGCGGCGTCGATGTCGCCGTTGACCACGGGGAACCGCTTCTTGTAGGTCTCTTCGAAGGACGAGTCCGACTTGTGGCGGAGGCGGACGCTCCAGCCCTCGGCGTCGAGGTCGAGCGCGTCGGTGTCGAAGTACTCGTACGACCGCACCTTGGCGGAGCTTGTGATGCCGAAGGCCGATTTCACGGCCGACGTCGGGTTGTGCGACGAGTCGAGCGCGGCAGTGGTCAGGTTGATCTTGACTTCGTACGTTGGCACAGCGTTGGACTCGGCGAACGCCGCCGGCGCGGGGGCGAGCACGGTGACAGCGACGGTGAGGGAAGCGACCAGGGCGATCGCCGACGAGGTACGCAGGCGACGGGCCGGCAGAGTGGCTATGGTCATGTCAAGATCGTGTCCTCGGTGGGTGGTCACCAGGCGAGCGTCTGGAAAGGACCTCCTGAACCCTGGATGTCGGTGAGAGAACGCGGCGACGTCTCGCCGCCGCCGACCGCCCTCGCGTCGCCGGACGCCGCGTTCACAACTGAGGCCGATTCAGTCCCGCGTCCGCGCTCCAGCAGCCCAGCCTGCCCGCCGTTGTCAAGGCCAAGAACATCACCGCGGTGCGCGCCAAGAACATCACCGCGGTGCGCATCGTGACGTACCACCTGCGCACCCACGCCACGCACGAGTACGTCTACCTGCTTGACAACCCCAAGACGGACGAACGGCGGTACGGTCAGCGAGATCACCGCGCTCAGCAACACGATCTTCCTGGTCTACGAGCGGGACGGCAGCATGCAGCCCGGCGGGTACAAGAAGCTGTGCAAGAGCAACATCAGCGGCGGGACCGACGTGGGGCCCTCGGCCCACGTGCGGGGGAGTGCGTATGACGGGGCCAAGGGCGGGCTGCTCATCGGCCAGGACCACCGGACGATCGAGGCGTACGTCGGCGAGGGTGACACCGCCGCGGCCCGGGCTGCCCTGAACGCGGCCGACGTCACCCCGGTCACCCAAGACCACATACCTGGACCTGGGAGCCCTGGTCACCGGTCTCGACCCGGCCGGCGGCTTCTTCGGCCACGACAAGATCGAGGGCATCGCCACCACCGACGGCGGCCATACGATCTTCGTCAGCAACGACAGCGACTTCGGCATCGACGGCGTCTCCAACGACGCGGCGCCCTACGCCCTGCACCACAAGATCCCGCCCGATGGCAGACAGGACAACGGCGCGTTCCTGACCGTAGACACCACCAAGCTACCGGCCGCGACGAGCACGGCCACGGTCACCATCAGGGTGCGGTGACGGCGCCCCGTACCAGCGGCTGAGGACGGCGGCCCCCACACGTCCCGGCGGTGGCCGACGTCGGGGCGGAGGCGGCAGTCGCGAGCCGGGGGCACGGTCCGGAAGGTGATCCATCCGGTGGCCGGGGAGACCACGCTCAAGGCGCCGGCGGCGGAGGCCGCGGCGAACGAGGCCCGCTACCGGGCCCGGGTGCGTACGGTGCTGCGCTCGTCGCACTCCAACCACTGGCGGCGGACGCTCTCGCCGCTGCTGAACGCGCTGGAGCTGAAGTACAACAACACCGCCCACCGGCCGGTGATGGACGCTATCGACCTGATCGAGCGGTATCTGGACCAGCCCATCGCACGGCCTCCCAGCCCTCTTCGGGTTCCGGGCGGAGCAGGTACGCGGCGAGCGGAGTGAGGCACGCTTCCAGGACGGCGTCGAACAGTGCCCGCGGCAGGGGCGGCGGGGCTGGCGCGGCCCCTGCGGAGCGGGTGTAGCGGCCGGGATCCCAGTCTCGGACGACCCGCTCCGCCTCGCCACTGGCGAGGCGAGGCAGAAGAGCGATCGCTGCCTCGACCTGGCCAGGGTGCCGTGCCAGACCAGAGATCAGTCCGGCCCAAACCTGGCGGGTTCGCAGGATGGCGGGCAGGTCAGCGGCGGTCACCGTACCTTCCGCTGCCAGGGCGGCCAGCATTTTCTCGTCGGCGTGCACCAGGAGCCGGCTCCGCAGCCGCTTGGCAGACGTCCGGGCCAGTAACGCGGGCAGTGCGGTCCGGAGGGCTTCCTCCCGCCACTGATCGGCCCGGGAGTCAAAGCCGTACGGGCTCTCCGCCGGGGCACACAAGGCCTCGATCACCACCTTGAGGGCTTCCTTGGGAAGGTCCTCGCTCATCGCAAGATCCCGCCACAGCGGGTACGTACGGGCATTGACCATCCTCGGAGCCCCTCCCATGCCTGACCCGGAGTCACCGCCCGGTCGCCATCCGTGGAACGACCGTACGGCGCACCCGGGTCCGAGCGGGGCGAGATCCACGAAGTCGACTCGCCTCACTCGCTTTGGCAGCACTCGAAGCTCCGCAGAGATCGAACAGTTTATGACTTCAGGCAGCACGGGCCCCTGCCGGGATTTCAGCAGGGGCCCACGGTGTAGAGAGCAAGGCCGGGACCTGTCCTCGATGAGCGGCTTGCCGGCCGACATCAGTTACCGTCTGCTGCCGGTCTGACGGCCCGGCCTCACTTCAGATGTCGGGTGAAGAACTGGGCCGCGGCGTCCCCCGCGAAGTGCGGGACGCCGGTGTGCCCGCCCATATTGGCGTGCAGGGACTTCTCCTTGGAGCCGAAGGCGTCGAACAGATCCAGGGCCGCCTGCCGGTTGTTCCCTTCGTCGTCCCACTGCAGCAGGACGTGCAGTGGAATGGTGACCTGCCGGGCCTCCTCGAACAGGGCGCGAGGCACGAAACTCCCGGCGAACAGAACGGCGGCCGAGACGCGGGGCTCGACCACCGCAAGCCGGATACCGATGGAGATCACTCCCCCCGAGTACCCGACCGGGCCGCCGATCTCGGGCAGCGAAAGGAGGGCGTCCAGGGCGGCCTGCCATTCCGGGACCGCCTTGTCGACCAGCGGGAGGATGAGGGCGTCGACGATCTCGTCGCTGACCGGCTCGCCGGCCTCCATCGCCCGGCGCAGGTCGGCGCGGGCCTGGTCGGCGGCGGGCCAACGGGGCCGGTCGCCGCTTCCGGGGAGCTCGATGGTGGCCGTGGCGAAGCCCTCCGCCGCAGAGTGCCGGGCCCGGGCCACCAGCCGGGGGTACATCTTGCGCAGCCCGAGGGGAGGGTGGCCGAGCAGGATCAGCGGCGCCGGTACGGGTGCGGATGCGGGTGTGGGTGCGGGTGTCCACAGGATGCCGGGGATCTCACCGAGGGTGAATTCGCGTTCGAGGACGCCGTCGTCGAGGCGCTGCTCGGAAGTGAAATGCATGGTCGTGCCTTTCGGGAGTGCACTGGAACGGCGCTCCCGGACGACCTGCCTACCGCCCGACCGTGACCCCGGAGGGGAGCACCCATGTCGATACTGCGTTCACGGGTACCACCTCCTCGATCTCTCGCACGGCCTCCGGAAAACTAGCAGTGGTCGCCGTGGTCCGACAACAGGTTTGCGGAGGCTCCGTGGCCGGATGCCACGGAGCCCCTACGCAGAGCTACTTGGGGTGTCGTTGCGACTCCCCGAGCGTCGGCTCTGCGACGGGGGTGGGGTGCACTGGCGCTGTCCTCACTGGCCAGGAACGGATTCAACAGCATGAGCAGGGCGTGCGGTCGGTGCAGAGGAATGATGTGGCCACAGTCTTCGATGACGTGTCCGGTGAGGTCGTCGGTGAGGGGGCGGAGTTGGCGTTCCAGCGCGGCGCCGACAGGGTGTGCGCCCAGCGCCATTGTTGGCACCGTCAGGCGGGTGGTGGTGACGGCCTGCGAGATCTGCAGTGCGCTTTCGGGCAGAGCCCGGTAGTACGAGAATGCGCGGCTCAATGCGTGGCTGCCCGTGTATGCGTGGACAAAGGCGTCCCGGATGGCAGGGGGCACTCCGTCGCCGAGCGTGCCGGTGTGCAGGAACCAGTCGATGTAGGCGGCCTCGTGGCCTTCCAGCACGGTCTCGGCGAGGCCGGGCGCGGCGGTATGGAAGCCGAACCACCACGGCGGCCCGCCGGCAAGGAAGTCCTCGGCGCCGGGCAGCCCGCCCAGCACGGATTCCATGAGGACCAGGCGTCGGACGAGACCGGGGTGGCGCAGGGCGAGGAGGAAGGCCGCCGGGGTGCCCGCGTCGATACCCACTACAGCGGCCGAGGCCACGCCGAGTTCGGTGAGAAGCGATGCGGCATCCTCGGCCAGGGTGCCGGCGTCATACCCGGAGGTGGCCGGGCTACTCGCGCCGAATCCGCGCAGGTCCGGCGCGATGACGCGGTAGCGGTCGGACAGGTCGGCCATGATGTCTGTCCATAGCTCCCAGGTGTGCGGAAAGCCGTGCAGTAGCAAGAGGGCCGGGCCAGAGCCGGCGAGGGCGACGTTGAGTTCGACACCGTTGACAGGGACACGTCGCAGTTCGGGCATGGAGGGAGTCCAGGGGTGGTGAGGATTGGTGACAGGGTCACGCTAGGGAACTAGCCTGGTCCTTCCAAGACGGCACTTTCCCATCAGGTGGTGAGCCCCGGGTGACCACGTCCATGCCCGGCGAACCCAGTCGGCGGCCGGGTGAGCGCGGTGATCTGCTGGACCCGCGCTGCCCGACCCGCCAGTTGCTCGACCGTATCGGTACCAAGTGGACGTCGATGGTGGTCAAGGTGTTGGCCGAGACGGATCCCGGCGAACTCCGGTTCGCGGAACTTCGGCGTCGCATTCCGGGCATCTCGCAGAAGATGCTGTCTGTCACGCTGCAGAGTCTGGTCCGTGATGGCCTGGTCGCGCGCCGCGTGGAACCCACAGTGCCGCCCGCCGTCCACTATCGGCTCACCGAGCTCGGCCTGTCCCTCGAAAGGCCGCTCTCCGCCCTGCGGGTCTGGGCCGAGACACACATGCCCGAGATCGACCGCAGTAACCGGCTCGCCGGGGCCTGACTTCCTTGGTGGGAAGAGCGACGGTCACAGCCACTCGTTGATGGTGGCAACGAGGACGGTCGCCTCGTAGCGGACCGCCAGCTTGTCATAGCGCATGGCGACCGCGCGGTGCCTCTTGAGGCGGTTGATCCCGCACTCGACCACGTGGCGCGCGCGGTAGTCGGCCGGGTCGAAGTGCGGCGGTCGGCCGCCACGGAAGCCGAGCTTGCGTCGGTTGCGCGCCTGATCACTCTTGTCCGGAATGGTGCAGCGGATCCCGCGGCGACGCAGATAGGCTGCCTCACCCTGCTCGGCGAAGCGGCGGGACCCACTTGTGGGCCGTGGTCCGCGAGATACCCATCTCGGCAGCGACATGCGCAACCGGGCGGCCCGCGTGGACACGCTCGATGAGGATCCGTCTGCCGTGAACGGTCAGCCGGGCATTACGGTGGGACACGAAGACCTCCGTGCGGTGCAGTCCTAGACAGCTCCACCACACCGGAGGTCTTCGCCATGATCAAGCACCGGCACGTGTCAACAACGCTCGTGATCAATACACCCAGGTCCGTGGAAAGCGCCTCCCGGGGCAGGGAACCGTGTGGCAGTGTGCTGGTGCCGATCGGCACCGTCTCCGAAAGCCGAATTGGTACGCCGTTCTTGACCGCGTCGACCTCCAGCGACTCCCAGATGCGTGTGACGGGGTGTCCGTCCGAGTGTTCCGGGGTCGGAGGAGTATCCCTCCCGCACCTCGACGCTGGGGGACGAGCTCCGCAGTTCCGTGCCCAGGATGCCGGCCCAGCGAGCCATCAGGGCGTACCTCTCGATGTTGCCGAGACCGTACGGAAGCATGCCGAACAGGTCAGGTTTCTCACTGACTACCCAGCACACCGGAGGACACCCGGTCCGGATCAGCTCGATCAACGCCTCGGCGGCGCGCGACTGCCCCTCGATAATCTCTGCCCTGTCCACAGAGAGAGCGTTCCCGAAGCCGACACCCGGGACAACAGGCCCTGTACGCCTGTCTGCGCCGGCGCGACGCAAACGCCCGCCACCGCGACGTCCTGGCCACCGAACGCACACAACGCCCGTATCCGCAGCGAGAGCGGCCCCCGCTGGGGCGGACGCCAGGACGCCCCCTCGCCGCCGCAGCCTGACCGACCCGGCGAACCTACGCCGGTCACAGCACAAGCTGAATCGCCGGTCAGGGCAACGGGTGTCCGCCGGACAGGGCCTCCTCCTCACCTCCAGCTGCACCGCCCGCGATATCGCCGCCCTCCTGCGTACCTGGTCCACAAGCTGACAGCACACCGCTCACAGCCGAACTCGCAGACAGCGCCGCCGAGCGGAAACGCCGCTGGTTCCTGGCCGAGCTCGCCGCACGCCCGCTGGACGGCGACACGGTCGGGGCTGTCATCAGACACGTTCTCCGTGATCAGGGACGTATGCCGCCAGTGCCGCCAGTGCCGCAACTCCGAATTCGGTCCTTGAAGAACAAGCTGAGTACCCCAGCCTTCGAAGGCTGAGTACGTGAACCGGTGTGCTGGGCCCGGCCATCGAGGTTGCATCAGAGCATGGACCCAACAGCCCAGCAGCTGCCCGTGACCGATACCGCCGGCGTAACGGACCGGACCCGATTCTGGTCCGTCCTGTGCGCTGTCCTCTTCGTGCCCACTGCCCCTGCCCTCTGTGTGCTGACCCTCCTCTCCGAGCGGGCGTCGGACTGTCTGACGTACGGCGGAGAGCAGTGCGGGTCCTTGCTTCCCGGGTGGTTGTTCACCTGGGGCATTGGACTGGCGGTGTTGGCATGCGTCATCGCATCGGCGGCACCCACGGTGCGGGTACGCAAAGCGGCGTTCGTCGTGCAGCTCCTGTCCGAGTGCGCGGCGCTGCTGGTGATCCTCAGCTACGCGTAGTCACCTGCCGGAGGGGCTGGGACCTCCAAGGTGTTGGTCCGTGCGGGGGAGACGTTCGGGGTCAGCCGCAGTCGTTGCGGATGATGCGCAGGGAGCGGGTCCGGTCGGAGTCGTTGCGGATGGGGCTGCCGCGGTCCTGGATGTCGGAGGGCAGATCCTTCACGCTTCCGTCGACGGCGCGCTTCACCCACGGCTGTCCGCCGAAGTTGATCTCGGGGTAGATGCATACGTAGCCGTCCGGGCAGTCGATCGCCCGCGAAGGATCTGGGGCGGCCACGGGCGCCGCAGCAGCGCCGGCTCGTGGAGCGCTCCGCCGTCATCGTCACCTCGGCGGTAGCCCGCACAGGCCTGGGTGTTGGCAGGCAGGGTGTTGTCCGCCGGCTTTCGCGGCGCGAGCCGGCGGGCGGGCTATTCGATGATCCGGTCGAAGAAGAGGACAGCGGTGGCGGTCATCGCGGCGCCGGCGGTGACGGCCAGCGGCCACGGGTTGGTGGCCAGGAGGGGCAGGCAGCCCGCGCCGATACCGACCAGGGCGCCCAGCAGGAAGCTCATCGCAGAGCGCTGGTTGAGCAACGGCTTGTTCCCGTCACTCTGGTGGCGATTCGCGCCTGGCCGGGCCGCGGTACCGATCACTGCTGCTCGTTGAGCGAGGTCGCCGAGGCGTGCACCCGGTCGCCGGGGAGTCTGCGGGCGGGTGCCGCCGACCTCGGCCGCACCCGGTGGATGTCGAGGTGCGTGCCCGGCGCCCGGTCGGCCGTCAAGGAGTTGCGCTTGCGGTGTGCTCTTCGCGGTAAACCGGGGCGGCGGGGACCCGGCCTCGGTCAGCTGCCGGCCGGTTCGTGCCCGGGCGGGGGTTGTCCCGGAAGCCACCAGGCGTGGCGTTCCAGCACCCGCTCGTTGTCCCAGGCGCCGTACGTACGGTCATCCCCGTGGTCGCCGGGATGCCCCGGTCGTGCCCGCAGAGCCACCACTCGCCCGGGGAGCGGTAGAGCGCTGGGCAGCGCGTGCGCCCCTGGTAGCGCACCTCGACCAACGAGCCGGCGACGATGTAGGGGTGGCCGTGGCGGCGTCCGCGATCCGGTAGCGGTGGCCGCCGGGGTGGCGTCCGAGGATCCGTACGTACCGCCCCGGCCCGCCGGCCGGAGCTCAGGCCTGGTAGATCTGGCCGCGTTCGAGGTGGTGGTCCGCGGGCAACTCTCCGCTGGCAGAAGGCGATGAGCGGACCCTATCGCGGCGCGCCGACGCTCAAGGTGGGACCGGCCGGCACTCCGGGCGGCTCGCAGCGCCCGGCCCCCGGCGGCGGCCGATCGGCTGCTTTCGGACGACGAGCGACGGCGCCGACACGTATCAGCCTTTAGTGAGCGTTTCACGGCCGGCTCGGGGCTGCTCCGCTGGAACGGATTCCGGCAGAGCAGTCCTTGTTCTGGCTGGGCGTTACCCCATGAGCCTTGTCAGGGACTTCCTGCCCGCGTCGGTAAGAATCGGCCCCGGGGCGGAGACGGCCCGCGTGATGGCGACCCGCATGCCCTCGGACGCGACCTGGTACTGACCGTTGCCGATGAACTCGGTGAAGGTGGCGTTGTCGCCGTCGAGGGCGATCCCGGCCGCGTTACGGACCTCCTTGTTCTTGCTCTTTTCGGCAAGGCGCTCGACGTAGGAGCGGTTGTCGTGACTCTTCGGCGGTCTTCCAGCCGTTGCGCAGGTAGTCGATGACGACCTCATCAGGGCCGCCGAGGGCGGCCTCGGCTGCGGCACGCCCCCGTGACGTGCCGTTCTTCATCGCCAGGAGCGCCAGCTGGCGACCTTGGTCGGCAACGGCCTTGAGGTCGGCGCCGGGCTTGGCGGCCTCGGCCACCAGCCGGTCCCGTTCGGCGTTCCTTGTCCGCGGCCGCTCCAGGTCCGGGGGAGCGGCAGTGGTACGAGAGGAGAGCGAGGTCCTCGCTCATGCCGCCCGCGCGCAGCCCGACCCGGTATCCGCCGCCCGCGTGATCTGCTGTCACATGGTCTGGCGATGAGTGAAGCGGAAGCACGCCAAGACGGCCTTGAGGAAGATCTACCGCTACTACTGTGGTCGCGGATCTTGGTGGGCCGGCGAGAACAGGGAGCTGTTCAACCCCATCTCGGTAGGCACCACGCGCTACCGCTACCGGGGAGCGGCCATCCCTACCCCCTGGCCAATCACGGGATGAGAACCACCACCACGAGGCTCCTCCGGGGCTTGTGGAGAGCTGGGTGGGTGCCAACCGCATGCCCGGTTCGGGAAGCGGCTCCGGGGAAACGGGCCGGTCGAAAGACCGGAACCGCGTCCCGGGCCGAGTTCACCATCGGAGAATCGGACCCTTCGCTTGGACTCGGAGCCTCGCTCCCGTCTCGGCGCGGTACGGCACTTCTGTCGGCTGCGGTCGTTGAACAGGGCGACGGCACGAGGAGGAAAGACATGAACGACACCTGCCCCCTGGAAAACCCGCCCGATCTCGGCCGCCGATGTCGACCGCGCCCGCCAGGCCGTCAACAACGCCCTGGGGATTGGCCGAAGAGGAAGTGCCAGGCCCGCCTGCTCCTCTGATTCGGGCGGAAGACCTCGACGAAGTTCAGGATGCCGAGACATCGCCCTGACCCCTGGCATCCCCAGACACCACTTCCAGATCGGCCCGACATGTACGACGTGATCGTGGTAGGCGCGCGCTGCGCCGGAGCGGCCATCGCTCTGCTGCTGGCCCGCGCCGGCCGCAGAGTCCTGCTGCTGGACCGTGCCCGCTTCCCCAGCGACACTCTGTCCACCCTCTACATCCACCAGCCCGGGCTGGCCTGCCTGGACCGGTGGGGCCTCCTGGGCGAGGTGTTCGCCGCAGGCGCGCCCCTGCTGACCCGCCTGTCCCTCAGCTTTCCCGGCGCCCACCTCACAGGACCCGCCCCCGCCCTCGGGGCGATCACCGGGGGCTGCGCTCCCCGCCGTTACGCCCTGGACCCCCTCTTGGTGCGGGCAGCCATCCGTGCGGGCGCCGAGTTCCGTCCCCGCACCACTGTCGTGGATCTGCAGTGGGAGGACGGGAAGGTGACCGGTGTGCGCCACGGCACCCCGCGAGGTTCCACAACCCTGGCACGCGCCCATCTGGTCATCGGCGCCGACGGCCGAAACTCCACCGTGGCCCGCCTGGCCCACGCACCCGTTGTGCGTCAGGATCCCCGCAGCACCCGTGTCTACTACTCGTACTGGAGCGGCATCCCCGACCACGGTATGCGGATCTACACCGGACAGGGCATGGGGGCGGGCTGCATTCCCACCCAGGACGGGCTGACCCTCGTATCCGTGCAGGTCTCCCGTACCATCCCCGCCCCCAACGACCGGCAGCGAACCTACCGGGAGATGGCCAGGCAGTCGTCGGCGGAGCTGGACCAGCAACTCACCGAAGGAAAACAGGAAGACCGCCTGTACTGCTGCTCGGACCTGCCCAACTTCTTCCGCCGACCGCACGGTCCTGGGTGGGCGCTGGTCGGTGACGCCGCACACAACAAGGATCCCACGCCCGGACGGGGGATCACCGACGCCTTCAACCAGGCCGAAATGCTTGCCGAGTGCCTGGACATCCCGCTTGATGACACTCGGCAGGTGGATGCCGCCCTGGTGAAATACGCCCGGCAACTGCGTGAGGAGTTCACCCCGGCCTACGAGAGCACCCTGGTCACAGCGCGCCTGGATCCCACCGAGTACATCCAGCACCTGATCGACAACCAGCACGATCCTGCCTTCACCGACCGTTTCTTCCGCTCCTTCTCCGGCATCAACTGACAAACGAACGCCGCCAGTCCGCGGAGCCCCGCCCCCTATGCGCTGGAGAATTTCACCGGCCGGCCGGCCGCCGGCGTGCGGGAAGACTGTGGCGACGGTGGCCGCAAAGGGCCGCCGGGCGATCGTTCCCTGGGCAGTTCCCGGCAGGCGCCCAGTACACGGCTTTGGACCGCGGTTGGCTGGATCCGACGCGGTTTCGCCGCACGCCGGCCGGCCTGCCGCTGCCGAAGGCGGCCGACGGGCGGATCGTGCTGGCCGTGTACGTGAGCAACTGGCTGCGCCCCGACGCCCCGACGCCCCGATCAGCGACGACCGGCTGTTCTGCCACGTCTACGGACGCTACGGACGCGGAGACCGCAAGACGGGCCAGTTCGTGCCGGGCCGGCCGTACTCCTTCGTCGCCGCCCCGGAGTCCGGCCGCACCTTCTGGGTCGCGCTGCTGGACGCCGTTCGCCTCGGGCCCGCCGACGGCGCAACGCTCGTCACCGCCTCCCGACTGCGCGACGTCGTCGAGCGGTTGACACAAGCCGGGCACTAGTGGCCCGGGGACCTGGAGATTCTGATCGTGATGGACGCCGGCTACGACGTCACCTACCTCTCCCACGCTATGGCCGACCTGCCGGTCGTGCTGGTCGGGCGCCTGCGCTCGGCCCGGGTCATGCTCCGCGACGCAGGCCCCGCGCGTTCCGGTCCGAAGGGCGGGCGTCCCCGTCGGCACGACGGCGTCCTCACCTTCGCCAAGCCCGACAACTGGCACCAGCCCGACGTCACTACCAGGCACGGACACCACCCGCTACGGCAAGGCCGAGGCGATGGCCTGGGACCGGATGCACCCCAGACTCACCAACCGCGGCCCATGGCTGGACCACGCCGAGGAGGAACTGCCCGTCCCGCACGGTACGTTGGTGCGGCTACACGCCGAGCGCCTGCCGGGCGACCGCGACCCGAAACCGGTCTGGCTGTGGTGCTCAGCCACCGCCGCGACGCCGGCGGACGTGGACCGCTGGTGGCAGTCCTTCCTCCGCAGACTCGATCTCGACCACATCTTCAGGCTCCTGAAGCAGACGGTCGGCCGGACGGCCCCGAAGGTCCGCCACGCCGACAGCGCCGATCTGTGGACCGGGCTCATCATCGCCGCCTACACCCAGCTCCGCCTCGCCCGCCCTTCGCCGAGGACCTGCGCCGTCCCTGGGAGCGACCCGCCGAGCCCCACCGCCTCACTCCCGCCCGCGTCTGCCGGAGGTTTCGTAACGCCCGTGCGAAGGCGCCACGTCCGGCGGCCGCACC
Source organism: Streptomyces sp. NPDC056835 (assembly GCF_042789485.1). Classification (NCBI taxonomy): domain Bacteria; kingdom Bacillati; phylum Actinomycetota; class Actinomycetes; order Kitasatosporales; family Streptomycetaceae; genus Streptomyces; species Streptomyces sp. NPDC056835. Next base: position 46,055 of record NZ_JBHUBB010000012.1, on the reverse strand, counting down.
GAAACCGTCCAAGCCGGACCCGGGACGGCCTCCCAGTTCGAAAAACAAGCACCGGGCCAAGCACCACGACGTAGGCAAGACCGTCAAACGCGCCGAGTCGATCAAGGAACACCAAACCCGCCGAGGATAAACATCAAACTGAGCTTGAGTTTCAACTTGCCGGAGGTTCTCCGTCACAGCGGAACCGGGCACGGCCCTGGTCGATGTGACGGAGGAACTCCTCGACGGGCCTGATGAGGGTAAATTTCGGGCAGGGGAACACACGATCGACGGGGGAGCATGATGCAGCACCTGGGGCCGCTGGAACTGGTCGGGAACCGATGGGTTATCGGGGACCCAAAGCGGAACGATGGGTCGTGCCTGGTGCTCGCCACCGAAGGCATCGAGCACCACATGCGGGGAGAGGCGGAACCCCGGGACGTCGTCCCGTGGAGCAGCCTCCACACCGTTCGGCTGAGGGCCACCATGAAGCCATGGATGGCCACCCGCACCGGGGGTGTCATTATCGCGGCAGGCGGCCACATGGACGGTGGCAGCAACGGCTGCTCCCTGTCCGGCATTCGTGATCGGTATGAGCCCTGGTCGGTGAAGTACACTCACCACGACCGCACTTACACGTCCATGCACATGGCTCTGGTAATCGACCTGGTCGCGAAGATGTCCGAGGCGAAGGCGCTGCACCGCCTCGGAGACCCGGAGTGGCTCAGCGCAGTGGTCTCCCGGCTGGCGCCAACGCCGCGATGGACCCCCCTCCCGGTCCGCCGGGTGAGCGAAATCATCGAACTCCTCGGTACCTGAGCATCGGGGCTGCCGGAGCGGGACCGGGCGTGTTGCATTCCGAGAGAGTCGATGTGATGCGGCTCACTCCGCGGGTGCCTGAGGTAGGGCATGCGCGATCGTTGAGCTCACCGTGGCGACGCGGTGAGACAGATCGCCGGCAGGGATGTCGATGAGCTCGTAGCCGAACGCGCGGTAGCTCTGTTCGTGGATCTTTTCGAAAGCCAGTGATTCCTGGAAACTGATCCGCCGGGCCGCGGTCGGCTCGCAGAACCCTAGATTGCGGACGAAGAGCACTTGCCGCTCGTAGACCCCTTCCGAGGTAATCCGTTCGAGCTCCGCGGCCAGCGCCGGGGACACCGGCCACCCCAAGTAGGTGGCGAGGGCGTGGGTGCAGACCGGTGACCGGTCGAACACCTGAACAGGGCTGGTCGCCTCCAACTGTCGCTGCCGCTGCAGAGCGACGATCTCGTCGATGAAGGACGCCCGCGTCCATGGCTGGTCCTCACCCAGCTCCTGCGTTCGTGCGATGACCGCCGTTGCAGCCTCCTCGACAACCCCGTATCCAAGCTCGTCCAGGCACCGCAGGATTGATGTCTTGCCCGCGCCCGGCGTGCCAGTGAGAACGTACCGCCGCATGATTCGAGAACCCTTTCTTGCAGGTCGAGACAGGTCCATGGATCACCGTGTGGGCCTCCGGCGGAGGCAACGAGCCAGTGGATCCCTGGAGATGGAGATGGAGAGGGAGATGGGGGACACAGGCGGATCCTCGAACGGCTCACGTGCCGGAGACGCCCCTGATGCCCGAGGCGTTGAGCAAGGCAACCAGGGCCAGATTGCTCAACGTCCTTCTTGGTTCCAGTACATCCTGTCGACCAGACTCTCGGCAACCACCGCTGAGCAACCGGCGTCAGAACGAACGGTTCAGGAGTCCTGCCGCATCAACTGGATGTCCCGATGATGGTGCTTCGCGGTGCGGGCAGACGGCTCACCCCGCTTGCCGCGGCGGCGACGTCGCGGAGCCGGACGATTTGGGCTTCGCGGGGGTCGGGGATCTCCCCGGCCTGCTGTAGCGCCTGCAGACGTCGCTCGAACTCGGTGCGGAGGTGGGCGCATGGGCGGGTGCCGTAGAAGGCGGTGCGGTCGACGGCGGCCCCAGTGGCGAGAGTCTTGATATCGCGTTTTCCGTCGCCCGGGATCTCGCCACGTAGGAGCCGGTCCATGGCCGCCCGAATCCGGTTCTCGTTCTCGGTGCGCTGGGCTGCGGAGATTCTCATGAGGACTCCTCGTTCATAGTGGCACTGGCGGCGTCGATCTCGGCGACGACCCGGAGGGCTCGGTCGAGGTCGGCCCGGAGCCGGGTGCGTTCGGTCTTGCGGGTGGTGCCGAGTTGGCCGATGAAGATCTGTGTTCTGTCGGTGTGCTCGGCCCAGACGGGCTGGCTTCGTTCACTTCTAGGGGTTCTGGCTCGCTTTCCGTGATGTGCGCACGCTGAGTGACGGTTGATGCTCCGGTCGGGCTCCGGGAAGTTGCCTGAAAATGACCAGGGCCGATCTTGATGTGATCGACAGTGCGGCGTCGTGGAAGAGATGGCGCCCCGCCTGGAGGGCCTGCTGTTACCGTCCATCGCGGACGTGTCGGTGCTGTCGCTGGACGTGAGCCACGAGGCGATACGCATCGGCGTCTGCAGTACGGCGGACGGGGCGGCATGCCCGGACTGTGGGAGCGAGTCGACCCGGGTGCACAGCTCTTACCTGCGGTTTCCAGCGGACGTGCCGAGTGGGGGACGTCTGGTGGTCCTGCAACTGCGAGTCCGGCGGTTCGGGGTGTCCATCAGCCGCAGCGCGGTGTTGCGGCTGATCGATGCATTGCCTGAACCCGCAGTCCCGGCCCCGCGAGTGGTGGGGGTTGATGAGTACGCCACACGCAAAGGACGGGTCTACGGCACGGTGCTCGTCGACGTCGAGACCCGTCGGCCGGTGGATCTGCTGCCCGACCGAGAGGCGTCCAGCCTGGCCGCATGGCTGGCGAAGCGTCCCGGGATCGAGATCATCTGCCGGGACCGCGCGCCTTTCTTCGCGGAAGGCGCCACAGCCGGGGCACCACAGGCGACGCAGGTCGCCGACCGCTGGCATTTGTGGCACAACCTCGGGGAGGCCGCCGAGCGGGCTGTCGCCCGTCACCGCCAGTGCCTTCGCGTCCTGCTCCCCGATCGCGAGGCGAAGGCCGACGAACCGACGCCGCCCGAGGAGAAGGCGAACTCTCCATGGCGGAGCGAGCGATTCGCCAACCGCGTCCGAGCCCGGCACGCCACGGTCCCCGCGCTGCTGGAAGCCGGTCACAGCCGCCGTTCCATCGGGCGTCAGCTCCAGATGACCCACCGCACCGTCAAGAGCCTCGCCGACGCTGCGAAGCCGGAGGACCTCTTTCGCGGCCAGTGGCAGCACAACAGGACCTCCGTCCTCGATGAGTACAAGCCCTACCTGGACGAACGGTGGGACGAGGGCTGCACCAACGCCTGGAAGCTCTGGGAGGAGATCGTTCCGTTGGGCTATCGAGGCAGCTATGGCCGGGTCAGCGCCTATCTGCGAGGGAAGCGCACCTCGCCACGGCCGGTCACCGCGCAACCGCCGGCACCCCGCGTGGTGACAAGATGGATCCTCAGCCGACCCGAGACGCTTACCTCTATCGAACAGCTCCGGCTCAAGGCCGTCCTTGCCAACTGCCCTGGAACTCCGGCGTCGTCGAAGGACACGTCAACAGGATCAAGATGCTCAAGCGCCAGATGTTCGGCCGAGCCGGTTTCAGCCTGCTACGCAAACGCGTATTGCTGGCCACCTGATCAACCACCCGGCTCTCGGTGATAGGACTTCCCTCTACGGAAAGATGATGCGAAGGCGACAGCGTGAACGCAGTAGTAGTGATCAGCCTGATCCGCATGGCCGCCGCAGACTTGGCCATGGAACCTTGGCAGCGCCCCTCGGACGCTTACCTGGTCCAGTTGGGCCTGGACGCCCTGATGGCCGACATCGAGGCTCCCTCGCTTCCCCTGCTGGCTGGCCTCGCGCGTGGTGAGTATCCCCAGGCCCGCGAGCTGTTCGACCTTGTACTGGAAGAGTTGGTTCTACTGCCGCTGACCTCGGAAGATCTTGCCAAGGCGCGATGGACCGCGGCCCAGTGGTGGGCCGGCCAGATCGTGGCGTGCCAACTCGATCCCGTGCAGGGAGCGAAGCTGATCTATGAGGAGGCTGCAGCCGAACTCGACTACCCCGACGCGCTGCAACCCTTCGTTGATCTGGCGAGAGCGCTCGACCTGCCGAACGATCAACCTCCGGACCAGCAGCACATTCGCGACCGGGTCACCTCCGCGGCGCGAGACTTTCTCGCCACAGAAGCGCGCCAGAACCACAGCCTTTGAGCTACGTCGCATGACCCACCGTGACCGATTCACGGAAATCGAGCCAGAACCACTACTGGCTCTGGCCCGGTTTGCGGTGGTGAGTGTTGCGGGGGGGGTGGGGCGGCACCCAAACCACCCCCCAGCACCCGGGGGGGGTACATAGGAGGTGGGGCCGCGCGGGCACGAACCGCAGCATGCCCGGGGGTTTAAACAAAAAAAA
>NZ_JBHUBB010000012.1:0-41648 GCF_042789485.1 Streptomyces sp. NPDC056835 | reverse complement strand
TTGCCCTCTGTCCATTCCCCCCCCTTACCTTTTACAGTAAACCCCCCCAAACCCCACGCGGGTCCGGGCCGGTTTGGGGGGGGTTTTGTGCGGGGGGCTTTCCCCCCCCAAACCCCCACGACGCCAGAGCAGCGGCTGGCTTACCTTGCGAGTTCGGCCGGCTCGTCCAGTCTCGTCAGCTTCCGCGGGTTTCTCACCAAGTAGACCCGGGTGACCTGCCCGTTCTCCACCACGAAGCTCACCGCCGTGGCCAGCTCGCCGTCGATCTCGATCCGGCCCGCAGGTGCGCCGTTGAGCCACACGGCCGTCGTCGCGAGCGCGGCCACTTCCACCCGCCTCGCGCGCACGAGCACCTTCGCCACGAGCTCGACCCCGTGGATCGGAGCCAGAGCGGCGGCCGCCAGCCCGCCACCATCGGCGATCAAGACCACGTCCGGCGCCATGACCTCCACCAGCTCCTGCAACTGCCCAGTGCGCAAAGCGAGCAGGAACCGCTCCACCACGGCCTGCTGCTCCGACCGGCTCACCTGCACCCGCGGCCGCCGGGCCGCCACATGCTCGCGTGCCCGCCGCGCGATCTGCCGCACCGCGGCGGCGGACTTCCCGATGGCCTCGGCGATCTCGCCGTACGGCAGCTCGAAGACCTCGCGGAGCACGAACACCGCCCGCTCCGTCGGCCCGAGCGTTTCGAGGACGGTCAGCATCGCGATCGAGACGCTCTCCGCGAGCTCTACGTCCTCGGCGACATCAGGGCTGGTCAGCAACGGTTCCGGCAGCCACTCGCCGACGTAGTCCTCGCGGCTGCGTGCCAACGTACGCAGCCGGTTGAGCGCCTGCCGCGTGACGGTCCTGACGAGGTACGCCCGCGCGTCGCTCACCCGCGACCGGTCGACCTCGGCCCACCGCAGCCAGGACTCCTGCAGCACGTCCTCCGCGTCGGCCGCGGAGCCGAGCATCTCGTAGGCGACCGTGAACAGCAGGCTGCGATGGGCGACGAACGGGTCCTCGGTCATGCCGTCGACGCTACGCCGGACGTCTCAGGACGCGCAGCCAGCGGGATCTCGCAGGCATCGGAGTAGCCCTGCGAGGTGATCCCATGTGCCGTGTTGCACCTGGCCGCCAGGTTGGCGAAGCCGATGAACACGGTGAGCTCGACCAGCGCCGCCGGGCCGAGCCGGCCGAGCAGACTCGCCGACAGCTCATCGGTGACGGTCGTCGGCGTGTTCGTCATGGCCTCGGCGTACTCCATCACCTCCCGCTCCAACGGCGTGAACACCTCCGACTCCCTCCAGCGCGGCACCTGGCTCGCCTTGGCCAGGTCGAGGTTCTGGTTCAGTGCCGCGAAGTAGTTGATGTCGAGGCACCAACTGCAGCCGACCTGTGCCGCGACGGCCATGTGCGCGAACGTCTTGAGGCTCGCGTCGACCGCGTCCCAGGTGCTCACCTTGGCTGAGAACTCCTGGTTGGCCTCGGCGAGCTTGGGGTTGTGCCACAGCACCTCGTTGGGCTCGGGCACGGAACCGAGCTGCTTGATCAGGTTTTCGCGCAGCTCGGCGGGGAGCTCGGCCTTCGGGACGCGTAGCGCCATGGTGTTCTCCTTGGACGTTTGCCTGTTTGGCATGAAGACACCACCGGGCCCGCGAATGTGACAACCACCATCGCCACTGCGCATGGATCGTCAGCGCGCACAGGCCAAACCGCGGCCGCTCTCAGACGACGGTGACCGGAAGGTCATTCCTCCTCGCCGGCGCGTCCGGGCCAACGGCTGCCTCGCCCCCGCTGGCAGACACCACCGACCTCGCCGAGCTGGACCTCGACATCCAGATTTCGGAGACCGAGGGCGAGGGCCCCGCGTTCGCGTCCGGTGGCGCCACCTCGCCAAGCACGTTCGGGTCGCCCTGCGGAGGATCGTCCGCGTACTGGACGTACGTGGACGACTCCGACAACGCGGCGAGCGCGCGTGCCGGGCGTCACAGGCCAGGCGGGACTTTCGAAACACGCCCTAGTGAACGGGAGGTCGCCCCGCGGTTCAGGGTGACCCGGATGTCGGCGAACCGCCGGCGGCGGACGTTGGCGTCGGGCGGTCGGCAGGCCCTGGTCTCCAAGGGCCCTGGCGGCGCCCGCTGCAAACTCGACGCGGCTGCGCAGTGCCTCCGTCGTCCAGGAGGCGTTGCTGCCGATCCTCACGGCTGTGGATCCGGGATCAGCTGGTACTTGCCGGCCGTGGCGCCGGATCCGCTGCGAGGTGGCCAGACGATTCCATTTCGTGCGGGGCACCGGAGCGGCAACCGCCCAGGCGACCGCGGTGCGCATCGAGGGAGGCGCTGGGACCTTCAGGTGACTTCTCGGACGATCGGCTTGAGCGCTCGACGGGCAGGGCACCTCTGTCTCCGGCCGGGCCGGAACACACGGTTTCGGTCGGCCCCATCCACAGCTGAGGTGTTTCGTGTCCACGGAGAATCGAGAGAATTCAGTCGGCGCCGCTCCGCTCACGGACGATTGCGGCGGCCCGTTGGACGAGGTATGGCTCTGGAAGCAAGTTCAGAGGTGCGTCAAAGAAAAGCCCGGTCCCTGCGAGGAGGTTGACAGCGGTTACGCGGTGATGCGTGGCAAATCTGGAAGCAAGGTGCACTATCTGCTGGTTCCCACCGAGCGAATCAAAGGAATCGAGTGCCCCACAATCTGGAAGCCTGGGGCCACGGACTACTGGCTTGCCGCCGCTAATAGGGTCCCCACTTACTTCCACGGGCAAGGGATGACTGTGGGGCTGGGCATCAACTCCAAGTACAGACGGGATGAAGAGCAACTGCACATTCACATGGTGGCGTTCGCCACCAATGCGGCACAGGACCTCAAGGAAAAGGACAAGAGCATTCCGACGAGCGCAAGCCAATGGAAAAGTGCAATTTTCCCGGTGAGGGGCCATGCCTCGTCTGATACGCGCAACTACCGGGTCCTGCGGGTCGACAATTTTGCCGACAACCCGTTCTCGCTACTCAGGAATCACGTGCTCACGGCCGACAGTCAAATGCAGTACCAGATGATGGTCATGATCCCACGGGCAAAGGGCTACTACATCCTGAACAGTGAGAGCTCTCTTTCCGGCGGCACCGACTCCATCGACCACCTCCTCAAAACCGGGACATAGCCTGGGCGAGGGCGGCGAGCCGCAGGAAAAGGCGGCACCCTTCCAGCCCGGCGGCGACCGGTCCCGCTGACCCGGCGTCGGCGATCCGTCACCTCACGAACCGCATTTCGGCGCTTGCCCGTCCGAGGCGGCAATGTCCACGACGACCAGTCCTGGCACCGCGATGTGTGCGCCCCTGATCGGCCTCATGTCCTGCTCGACACCCCGATTCCCGGACCGCCGCCGTGCCGAGTGCCCGCAAGAGGAGTACCGCGAGCTCACCGAGCAGGAATGACACGCCTTCCAGCAGCAGTTCGAGCCGTTGGAAGGTCTCTCTCGGCACCTGCGGCCGGACCTACGGCACTCCCTGCAAGGGCTCAGGCCCGGTTCTGGCCGAGTGGGACGCCCACATTGCGGCCCACGGCAAGGCCACCCCTGGTGAGGCGAAACGCGATGCCGCCATCGCCGACCTCAAGAAGCGCCTGACCGCGAAGACCCAGGAGTGCACGCTCCTGGAGAAGAAGCTGAAGGCCGCCCAGACAGCGATCGCCGCCCTCTTCCATGACAACGAGGCCCTAGGACAGCAACTCGCCAAGGACGCCTCATCCACCGTCACCCCTTTCCGCCCTCGCGGCCCCCACTAACGCATCAGGTCACATGCACGGATCGCTGCGTTCGGGCACCCCGGCCTCCACCGTCCGAGCGCGCGAGAAGTGCGAGGATTTTTTCCTGTTCCAGTGCGTCGCAGGTCAGCTGCGGGGGAGCGCGCCCAGGAGGGTTGCCGTCAGGGCCAGCTTCAAGTAGTCCTTCAGCTCCAGGTGGAAGCGGGCGAGGTCGGGCTCGGCCTGGTAGGCCGCCTGCAGGCTGGGTGGGGGTGTGCTGTACGCCGGCAGCGCGCCGGCCATGAGCATGGTCTGCAGGCTGAACAGCGTCGCGTTCTCGCCCAGCTCCGGCAGGTACTTCAGGAGCAGGGCGGTCATGGTTGTCAGGCGGTCCAGGGAGGCGCGCTTGTAGCGTGCGACGACCGCGACGGAGACGTTGTGCTCCAGGACGCTGCTCTGTGCGCCGAAGAGGTCGCACAGCACCACTCGGCCGGAAAGTGAGCGACTGAGAATCTCGGCCACCGCTGCCGCTCGCTCGGCCATGGGCAGATCCTCGTCGATGCCGGCGGCCAACTCGCCTGCCAGTTCCGTCAGCCACTCCCGCAGGAGGCGGTCCAGCAGTTCCAGCAGTACCGCCTCGCGAGACTCGAAGTAGCGCAGCACGTTGGGCTTCGCCAGTCCTACGCGGCGGCTGAGCTCGTTCAGGGTGACCGCGGCCACGGGCATCTCATCGAGCATCGCCGACGCCATGTCGAGGATCGCCCGTCGGCGGATCTCCCGCTGCTCTTCGGTTCGCGCCCGCTGGAAAGTCACGATCACCATCGTAACTTAAGTACCTGCGGTACGTTGACAGCGTACCGCGGGTACTTTATCGTCGTGACCACAAGATACCTCCGGTACGTAATTGGATGGGAGTCCGACATGAGTGAAAAGTGGACGACGGCGAATATTCCCGACCAGCGCGGGCGGGTGGCCCTGGTGACCGGGGCCAACACCGGACTGGGGTACGAGACCGCCAAGGCGCTCGCCGAGCGCGGGGCCTCCGTGGTGCTCGCCGTGCGCAACGTCGAGAAGGGCGAGCGGGCCGCAGCGCGCATGACCGGCGACGTGACCGTACAGGCGCTGGACCTGACCTCGCTCGACTCCGTCCGGACCGCGGCGGCGGCGCTGCGGTCCCGGCTCGACCGGATCGACCTGCTGATCAACAACGCCGGCGTGATGTACACCCCGAAGCAGACCACCCGGGACGGCTTCGAGATGCAGTTCGGCACCAACCACCTCGGCCACTTCGCGCTCACCGGGCTGCTGCTGGACCTGATCCTGCCGGTGCCCGGCTCGCGCGTGGTGACGGTCAGCAGCACCGGCCACCGCATCCGGGCCGCGATCCACTTCGACGACCTGCACTGGGAGCGGTCCTACAGCCGGGCCGCCGCCTACGGTCAGTCCAAACTGGCCAACCTCATGTTCACCTACGAGCTACAGCGACGGCTCGCCACGCACGGCACCACCATCGCGGTGGCCGCACACCCCGGCATGTCCAGCACCGAGCTCGCCCGCAATAGCCCCGCGACCCTCCGCCTTCCGCTCACCTGGCTCGCGCCACTGATCACCCAGACGCCGGCGATGGGCGCGCTGCCGATCCTGCGCGCCGCCACCGACCCCGCCGCGCTCGGCGGCCAGTACTACGGCCCCGGCGGACGCAACGAGGTCAAGGGCCACCCCCGGCTGGTCACCTCCAGCCCGCAGTCGTACGAGGTAGCCGTCCAGCAGCGGCTGTGGGCCGTCTCCGAAGACCTCACCGGGGCGAAGTTCCCCATCGCCGAGTTCAGGCAGAACCCGCTTTCCTCCGGATCGGCCGCCACCCCGTAGCCCGCGCTGGTAACAGGCGCTGACCCGTCCCGGCGCAAGCGGATGGTGCCAAGGCCGACGAGGCGCACGCACTCCGCTTCGTGGGCGGCCATCCGCCCGCGTCGCCGTGCAGGCCGCTTGCGGCGCATACGTCCAGGTGGGCAGTACATGGTGGTCTTGCCCTCGGGACCCTGCTGAAAGAACCGCTGCATCAGATGATCGGTCAGAAGTGGCCTAACCGGGGATGTCTCATGAGACATGCTGAGCGCGCAGAATACGACCAGGCCGAGGCGTACGGGAAGTTCGCCGAGGAGCCGGCCCGCCCTGAGCTGGAGCGGTTCTTCTTCTTGGACGACGTCGACCGCGATCTGATTGCGTTGCGGCGCTCCACGCATCACCAACTGGGCTTCGCGCTCCAGATGTGCACCGTGCGCTACATCGGCCGGTTTTTCCCGGACGATCCACTCGACGCCCCGTGGTCGGTGGTCGAGCACTTGGCCGCGCAGCTCGGCATCGAGGACCCGTCGGTGGTGAAGCGGTACACCGAGCGGCCGAAGACGGCCTACGAGCACGCGTGGGAGATCCGGGACGCCTACGAGTACCACGAGTACGAGGGCTCGGAGTGGTCTCGGCGGTTCCGTACGTTCCTGCACGGGCGGGCCTGGACGCACGCCGAGGGGCCGAAGGCACTGTTCGGCAACGCGGTGGGGTGGCTGCGCCGCAACCGGGTGCTGCTGCCGGGGGTGAGCGTGCTGGCCCGGCAGGTGTCGGAGGTCCGGACGGTCGCGGACAAGCGGTTGCACGCCACCGTCGCGGGAGCCGCACGCCGCGTGGATGCGGCGCTGCCCGGCGATCTGGCGGAGACGCTGACGACGCCGGAGGGCTCGCGGTTCTCGGAGCTGGAGTGGCTGCGCCGGCCGCCGACGCGGACCACCGGGACGGCGTTCGCCCGCGCGCTGGAGCGGGTGGACGAGATCAGCACGTACCGGCTCGGGTGGTTGAAGCTGTCGCAGATCCCGCCGAACCGGATGGCGGCGCTCGCCCGGTACGCGTTGGGGTCGAAGGCGGCGTTGCTGGAGCGAGCGGGCGGCGGAGCCGAAGCGCACGGTGATGCTCACCGCGGTGATGCGGCACCTGGAGGCGAAGGCGATCGAAGAGGCTCTGGACCTGTTCCAGGTCCTCATGGCCTCCCGGCTGCTGAACACGGCGAAGCGGAAGACGGAGAAGGAACGGCTGTCCACGATGCCGCAGCTGGAGAAGGCGTCCAGCTTGGTCGCCCGCGCGTGGGAGATGCTGGTCGAGGAGCTGGAGACGGTCGAGGAACACGGCACCGACGTGGACGTGACCGCGCTGTGGGCGGCGCTGGAGGAAGTCGCCCCGCGCGCCGCCGTGACGACCGCCGCGGCCACGGTGGTCTCCCTGGTGCCTGAGGGTGAGGACGCGGCCGGGATCGCGATGTGGGCCGCGCTCGTGACCCGGTACCACACGGTGAAGCCGTTCCTCGCCCTGCTGGGCGAGTCGAAAGCGCTGTCCGCGGCCAGTGGCGGCAAGCGGGTCCTCGCCGAGGTCCGGGCGCTTCCGGTGCTGGCCCGGCGGAAAGTGAGCGTGAAGCCGCCGCTGCCGCGCGAGGTCGACGACAAGCTGATGCCGCCGGCCTGGCGCAAGGCGGTCTGCGCCAACCCCGATCTGCCGCAGGGCGCGGTGGACCGGGACGCGTACGTGGTCTGCGTGCTGGAGCAGTTACACCGGGCCCTGAACAACCGCGATGTGTTCGCCGCCCCTTCGCACCGCTGGTCCAACCCGCGGGCCCGCCTGCTGGAGGGCCCCGAGTGGGAGGCCGTGTGCAAGGACGTCCTGGCGGCCCTGAGCCTGGACTTGCCCGTCGAGGAGCACTTGGCGGAGCTGGTGCGCGGCCTGGACGCGGGGTGGAAGCAGCTCCTCGAACGCCTCGAAGAGGCCGGACCGGCAGCGAAGGTCACCATCGAGGTGCAGGACAACGGGCGGGCGAAGCTGAACGTCGACAAGCTCGGCGCCCTGGGTGAACCGAAGTCCCTGGCCTCGCTGCGCAAGCGGGTCGAGGAGATGCTCCCGAAGATCGACCTGCCGGACCTGCTGTTCGAGGTGCACTCCTGGACCGGCTTCCTCGACGCCTTCGTCCACCTCGGCGACGGCACCACCCGCAGGAAGGACCTGGCCACCTCCCTCGTCGCCCTGCTCGTGTCGGAGGCGTGCAACATCGGCCTGACCCCGGTGGTGAACCCGGCGCACGAGGCCCTCACCCGGGCCCGACTCGTCCACGTCGATCAGTACTACCCGCGCGCCGACACCATCACCGCGGCAAACGCGAAGCTGATCGAGGCCCAAGCCCAGGTGCCCATCGTGCAGTTCTGGGGCAACGGACTACTCGCCTCGGTCGACGGACTGCGGTTCGTCGTCCCCGTGCGCACGATCAGCTCGGCGCCGTCACCGAAGTACTTCGGCTTCAAGCGCGGTATCACCTGGCTCAATGCCGTCAACGACCAGGTCGCGGGCATCGGGCAGATGGTCGTGCCCGGCACCCCGCGCGACTCCCCGCACATCCTGGACGCGCTGCTGAACCTCGACGGCGGAGTCAAGCCCGAGGTGGTGGCGACCGACAACGCCTCCTACTCCGACATGGTGTTCGGCCTGTTCAAGATCCTCGGCCGCAACTTCAGCCCGCGGTTCGGGGACCTGGACGACCAGCGGTTCTGGCGCGCGACCATGCCCGGGGCGGAGACCGGAGTGTACGGAGTGCTGGAGGACCTGGCCCGTAACCGGGTCAACCTGAACAAGGTGATCACGCACTGGCCGGACATGCTGAAGGTCGCCGGCTCCCTGGTCACCAACCAGGTCCGTGCCTACGACCTGCTGCGAATGTTCGGCCGCGAGGGACGCCCCACCCCGCTGGTGCAGGCGTTCGCCGAATACGGGCGCATCGCCAAGACCGAACACCTGCTCCGCGTGGTCGACCCGGTCGACGACACCTACCGCCGGCAAATGAACCGCCGGCTCACTGTGCAGGAGTCCCGCCACAAGCTCGCCCGCGATGTGTGCCACGGCAAGCGCGGCACCATCCACCAGGCGTACCGCGACGGCATGGAGGACCAGCTCGGCGCGCTCGGTCTGGTCCTCAACGCCATCGTGCTCTGGACGACGCGCTACATCGACGCCGCCGTCGCCCAGCTCCAGGCTGAGGGCCACGAACTCCGCGAGGAGGACATCGCCCGGCTCTCCCCGCTCAAGCACCGCAACCTGAACCTGCTCGGCCGCTACAGCTTCACCGCCTCGACCCCCGCCGCCGGCGTCCTGCGCCCGCTTCGGGACCCTGATGCGCCGGAGCTGGACGAGGACGAGACCGGCGGGGAGTGAGTCGGGACCGTCGCTGCCTGCGTCTCTACAGGCCGTCGCCCGGTCGCTCAGAGGAGGGCGCCGCCGGAGACCTCAATGCGCTGGGCGGTGACCCAGCGCAGGCCCTCGGAGGCCAGCGTGGCGATGGCGTCGCCGATCTCCTCAGGTTCGCCGACGCGGCCGAGCGCGGTCTGTCCGGCCAGAACCTGGCGCATCTCGGCGTCGTCCCGCATCGCTCCACCGTTGAAATCGGTGGCGGTCGGTCCCGGGGCGATGGAGTTGACCCGGATTCCGCGCGGGCCGAGTTCTGCGGCGAGGGTACGGCTCAAGGCTTCGACGGCGGCCTTCGAGGCGGAGTAGACCGAGGTGGCGGGGCTGGTGTGGCGGGTCAGTGACGTCGAGACGTTGATGACGCGGCCGCCTCGGTTCAGCAGCGGCACAAGTGACTGGATGAGGAAGAACGTGCCCCGGACGTTGGTGCCCATCACCGTGTCGAAGTCGTCGATCGTGACGTCCTCCAGCGGTCCGAAGATCCCCACTCCCGCGTTGTTGACCAAGATGTCGAGCCGCGAAGTACCCCAGCGCTCCAACTGCTCGCTCAGTTCGGAGGTGAAGGACGCGAAAGAGGAGACGTCGCTGATGTCGAGCCGGAGAACAGCGGCAGTCCCACCCACCGCCTGCACCTGTTCCACCGTCTTCTCAGCCCCGGCCGCATCACCGCGGTGGGTGACCAAGACCCGCATCCCGCGTGTGGCCAGAGCGATGGCCGCGCCACGTCCGAGGCCGCGATTCGCACCGGTCACCAAAGCGATCTTATCGATCGTCATGAACTGTTCCTCCACCGCGCGGCTACCGGAATTCACCCGGCGCCACAGATAGGATGCGAGTCACTCGACTCGCCTTGCTCTCGTACCGTAAGCAGGACCATTGAGGCGAGTCAAGTGACTCGCCTCGGGTCTGCGGCATACTGTCCGCATGGCAGCAGAACTCTCCGCACACCACCGCAGACTCGCTCAGCAGAAACGCGAGGCGATCACCACCGCAGCCACAGAACTGTTTTTGGACCGTGGCTACGACGGCACCTCACTAGCCCGGATCGCCGAAGCGGCCGGGGTCTCGAAGTCCACCCTGTTCAAGCGGTTCCCCACCAAGGCGGCCCTCTTCGAGGCCATCGTCACCGAGTCCTGGCAGCGTGACGCCGGCGACGCTGCCGCGCGGCCACAGACCGGAGATCTGCGCTCCGGACTGACAACCGTCGGCCACCGCTATGCCGACCTGATCGGCCGGCCCGGCATGACAGCCCTGTTCCGGATCGTCATCGCCGAACTGCCTCGTTTCCCCGAACTGGGACGGATGCAGTTCCAGCTCGGCAAACTGCCCTACTTCACCTCAGTTCAGCACTACTTGGAATCCGAGCACGAGGCGGGCAACGCTGATGTCCCGGACGCGGCGAGCGCCGCGAACCAGTTCCTCGGCATGATCGCCAACTACGTCCTGTGGCCCCGCATGCTGCTGACCGACTGGAATCCCGCAGCCTCCGACATCCACGACGCCGTCGAACAGGCCGTCCAGACCATGCTCGCCAGATACACCCCGACCCGCCGGCCTGACCCGAAGCCGGAACGTTGACACTGGCGCGCAATGCTCAACATCCGCGACGCCTCCACTCAGCGGCGCATGTCGGTAAACGATCGTTTGCCGACAGGCGGCCGACGCGTCCAATGAACCCGTGCAGTCCACGGGTTCGCGGCGGCTCGAATCCCATCAGATCCGATGATGATCGCTGACAGGGTTTGACGACAGGTAAGGTCCGATCCTCCCTACGGAAGGGGCCCGCAGTGGCGAACCTGGTCTACAAGCGGGTCTCGACCGACCAGCAGTCGACCGCCCGGCAGAACCTCGTCCCGGACGAGGCCGGGATCGAGGACCCGGTCGTCTTCGAGGAGGACCCGGCGGGCACCTCCAGCCGCCTCCACCCGCTCCAGCGGCCGAAGTTCCGCGAACTGCTCACCTACGCGAGGCCGGGCGACACCGTGCACATCTCCGAGATGTTCCGCCTCGTACGAGACACAGGGCACATCCTCGACGTGCTCGACATTTTTCACCGCGAGCAGGTGGCCCTGCGCATCCACGACGGCGCGTTCTCCGCGATGGACCTCACCGCCCGCCACCCGCGCACCGGTGAGCTGCTGTCCACCGTGAAGTTCATGGTGCAGACTCTCGTCGCCGCCGGCGAACTCCAGCGCGACCTACAGCGGGACCTGACCCACGACGGGCTGCGCGCCGCCGAGGCCAAGGGCAGCAAGGGCGGACGCCGCCCTGCCGTCCCGGCCGACAAGACCGACGCCGTGCGCACCGCGTACCTGGAGAACCGCTCCGTCGCCGCCCTCGCCCGCGACCACGGCGTCAGCCGCGGCGCGATCCGCACGGCCGTCGCCGACCTTCTGCCCGATCACACCGGCGTCGAGGAGGACATCCCCGCCCCGGAGTTGCTGGTCACCCTCGATATGCCGGGCAAGGTCGCCGACTTCCTTCGCTCGGCCGACCTGGAGCCTGCCGAGCGGGCCGCGCTCGACGAGGGGGCGACCGTACGGCGAGGCCAGGGCTACACCCTGCGCGTGACCGCCATCCCGCCGTGCACCGTCAGCTCCTCGACCGCTGCCGGCCGCTCGACGGCGGCCAGGGTGTCCCGGCTGTTCCGGCCCAGCGCAAGGCCCGTCGCGAGTACGAGAACCGCGTCAGCACGCTCGCGCCGATCGGACCATGATCGTTCTCAGCGCCAACGGCTGTACCGATGTTCCTACCGACGCCAATTGCATCGGATGCGAATACGCGACACCCGACCTGGAGGCGGACCCAGAGCCCGCACAGAAACCGCCCACCGGGGGTGTTGGCCTCGCTGACCATGTCGGTGAGCGGCTTGAGCGGCTTGAGCGGCTTGAGCGGCCCCGGCCGCGGTTGCGGTCAAGTTCAGGCCGTTGAAGAGCACCAGCAGCGTCCACTCAAGACCCGCGGGTCGCCCGCCGGTCTCGACGTCCGGTCCTCGTCCCCATGCGGTTTGCCCGACCCCGGACGCCCCCAGCGCGACCGGATATCGCTGGCCAGGGCCAGGGCCAGGGCCAGGGCCAGGGCCAGGGCCAGGGCAACGATGGCGAGAACGAACCTGCCAAAGTCAAACGCAACCAGTCGATGCGGCAGCGACTGCCGGGCGAGCAGCCCGATCAGGACGAGCCCGACCCCCGGAGCAGCCGTCCCCGCCCGCAGCCCGAACGCGGTTCAGCGGGTCAGCGCGAAGCCGGCGAGCAGGACGGCGACCACGCAGAGGGTGAGGAAGACCTGGTGCCGACGCGGGACCTTGATGTTGTCCGTGGCCTCACCTCTGCGCCAGCGTTCGAGCACCTCTTTGAACAGCTTCCGCTGGGGGAGCAGGCCAAATGTCAGGCCGATGTGCGCGCACGAGTACATGACGAGCGATCTGGTCAGGTCAATGCCCTTCAACCGGCAGACATCGACGGGACCGAGGTCCGGGTGCGCCGCCCGGCCGCCGGGCGCAAGCGGGAGAAGTTCATCTCCGGAAAGAACAAGCAGAACGCCGTCAAGTCCGTGGTGGTCACCGACACTGAAGGGCGGCTGCTGTACGCCGCATCAGAGTCGAGCACGGCATCGGCAATCTGAGAGTCCACGGCCCGGATGTCCACGCCCTCACCCAGGACGCGGCAGTTCGAGAGCACGGCCCGCTGGGCGGTGGAGCCGAACTTGCCCAGCACCTCCCGCCGGCGCTCCGGGACGTGCTCACCCATCAGCCAGTCCGCCCAGATCTCCGCCGGGTACTTCTCCGGCTGGTCAGCGTGCAGCCGCTTGGCCACGCGCTCCAGGCCCTCCGCGTACGCCGCGGCCTCTATGGTCCGGTGGTGGAAGGTGATGCAGGTCTGGAGGTTGTGCTGCTCCATCGTGTGCAGCAGCGCGGCCTGGAGGGCGCCCAGGCGCTGCCCGCGGACCTCCTCGGTGTGCCGCTCCTCGCCCATCAGCCGCTCGGGCGTCACCACCGGGTCCTGGAGCTTCAGGGCGATGATCTGGTACCGCGCCAGCAGCTTCCGCGACACCGCCGACGCCAGCGACAGCTTGTAGAGGACCGGCCCGAAGACCTTCTCATCGTCCATCGAGGCCGCCATCTCGCGCGGCAGCGGATCGCGCACCCCCTCGGCGACCTCGCGGTTCAGCCGCTCCTCCCAGATCCGCGGCGTCGCCGTCAGGTACAGCCGCCGGTGCGCCGGGATCTTCGTCTGATCGTGAATGTCCGCCCATGCCTTACCCATTGACCCACTGGTCCGGTGCGCCTCATCGACACAGTGATGGTCTGCAGGGGAGTGGCAGTAGAGAGTCGTCATTTCGATGTCAGTGGCGTAGCCGTAGTGACCTGCTAGATGCCACTGACGGGCCGTGACGGACTAGTGCTGACACTAGTGACGAATGGCCGTGTCATTTTCATGCCGACTCCAACGGCATCGGTGGAGTTTGCGCAGGCCAGAGGTTGTCCGCTTTTTAGTCTCGTGTTCGGCGGACCGAGGAACGCTGGACTGCCCGGATCAATGCCTCGAGAGTGACTCCGTGCAATCTACCCACTACCGCGTACTGGTGGCTGTCTTGGTCGGTCTGCTCGCGGCTGCCGCAGCCGTGATCCTTGCCCACGTCGACTCCGAGCCGGTCACGCAGGCCGTACGGGATGCCGCTGTGGCGTTCGGCGGGACAACAACTCTCGGTCTGCTGCTGATTGGTGAGCTCCGCAGAACTTGTGGTGGAGGAGCCGAGTGAACCGGGTGCTGGGCGGAACACGTCTGGCTGCGCCAGTCCACCGCCGTGCACCGGCACCTGGTGCTTGAAGAGGCGTGGCAGATTCTTCTGTCCCCCGCCACCAGCGAACTCATCCAGCGGCTCCTGAAGAACTCCCGCAAGGCGGGGTTGTCGCTGGACGTGGTGATGCACACGCTGTCCGACCAGGGTGACGGAAGGGCCCGGGATCTGGCGCGTCTGTGCGAGGTTGCGCACGTCGGGCGCCTGGGTCCGGAGGAAGCGGCGATCGTCGGCGCGCTGCTCGGCTTGCCGGCCTGGGCCATCGCCAAGATTCCCACCCTGGATCCGGGGCAGGCTGTGTGGAAGGTCGGCCCCGGCTACGTCGACATCGTCCAGACCATCATCACCGAGGAGGAAGCAGGACTGACCGACACCTCGTCACGGCGCCGCAAGGCGCAGGAGGCCCAGGAAACAGTCAACGCGGCGGACCTCGAAGACGCCGACGAAGGCGTCGATCCGGACGAGGATGCCCTGGCCACGGTTGAACACGACTTCACCGAGCCCGGTGGTGACTGGGACTGGGACATGCCGCCGAATGTCATCGACGGCCGGCACCAGGACGTCCTCCAGGCCGCCAGAGAGGGCCGGTGCGGCGAGGCCGCCGATCTCGCCGCCCTCGGAGAGCGTGAGGACATCACCGTTCACGGCATCAACTCCGATGAGGCAGCGGCCCGGCTGTCCACCCGGGCCCAGGTCGCGGACCTGTGCGGAAGCCCCGCCCAGGCAGCGGGGCTGCGCGCTACCGTCACCCGCATGGGCAAAGACACCTCATGGTTCGAGAACAGTGAGAGCACCACACCGGAGTGGCACCGCGGCCCCGAATCGCCCACCGTCCTGCCTCCCGACGACGAGCCCACACCGACACGCCGACGGTGGCCCTACGTTGCAGCCATCGCCGCCCTGTCCATCGCCGTCGTGGTCGTGTGGCAGACCGCCAACAACGAACAGCACGAGTAAGAAGCCGACCAGAAAACCGCCGCGTACAAAGGCAGGTCGGAAGCGGCCCTCGACATCGACGGCGTCGACACAAACCTGGTCGCAGAGTGGGCCGAAAACAAGAAAAGCGTCATCCTGGAACTGCGGACACCATGGGAGCCGAACGCCAAGTACCTGCGCATCGATGCCTCAGGGCAAACCGCCAGCACCGAGCGCTCCGAAGACGAATCATTCGTCCGGACGCCCGAGGTAGTGCTACCCGTCACCGATCCCTTCGCCGAGGTAACGGTTCGGGTAGCGGTGGGCGGCAAAGGCTGGACGGAAGGAACGCGGGCGCCCTCCCGCACCATTCGACTCTCCCCCACCGGCAAGGCGATCGACGCCGAGACCGGAAAGCAACTGCCCAACTGACCTGATCCGCTACGGCTGATGGCCCGCATCCCCAGAACCCGGGGGTGTGGGCCATCAGCACGTAGCGGCCTCCGGACGCTCTGCCTGGTCCTTGTGTCACCGCCTCCGCGCGGCGGGCGGGGCCGAACATCTGGCGCTTGAGCATCTTGATTCGGTTGACGTGCCCTTCCACGACGCCCGAGCTCCAGGGCAGAGTCAGGCTGGCGATGACGGCGTCGCGGTCGCGTTCGATGCCTGCGGCGAGGGTGTGGAGGCTGGGCAGGTCGTCCCGCCGGACGGCATCGAGCCAGTCGGGCAGGCGCTCGCCCTGGCGCTCGGTGAGTATGGAACCGCCCTGACCACGGCTCATTTTCGGGCGACTTCACATGCTGCCCGGAGAAGCTCAGCCGTCACTCGGCGTGCCCGGAGCACAGAGGTTGAGCCAGAACCCAATCTCGTGAACAAAGCCAGGGGCGGTCATAGCGCCTCGGCGCATTCGTCGACGAACGCGCAAAGCCGACGAATGAGGCTCAAGAAGAAGGGGGTGGGGTCCGAGTCGCCCTGCATGTGAGGTGCATCCTGGAGCCACCGCTGCCACAGGCCACCCGGTTCCCGGAAGCGGTCGGCTTGACCACCTTCAAGGTTCAGGTCGATGAACTGGAGAGCGCCCATGACGATGGTTTGGTCGTATGCGAGGTCAGGGCGGCAGAGGTAGCGATCAAGGTAGGCGGCGAGCAGATCAGCGTCGCGCGCCGTTCCGAAACTGGCCAGGGCCACGCTGTAGGCCAGCCCGACACAGCAGACCTCGCTGGCCAGCAGGAGCTCCCCGAGGCGCTCACGGAACTCGGTCCGGCGGGAGACAGCTATGAGCCAAGCCGCAGTTCTCCGTTCTCTCCAACTGCCCTCAAGAAGCGTGGCGATCTCATCCGGGGTGATGAGTCCCGCGTCCTCACAGAGATCTCGCATGAATCGGTCGTACTCAGGACTTTGCATGCGCAGCAAGCTGCCGCCGAGCTTCAGATAACGCCGCTCGGGTGTGACATAGCGGCGAACCAGGGCCAGCAACTCGGCATCGTCACGAGGATCGCGTATCACACGACCGATCTTGCCTCGCTGATGCGGAACGGAGCCAGCCCGTTGCATGACGGCCCCGGCCTCCGCCGCTCACCGGCTGGCCGCGTGAGCCGAACCCCGTCCCGACCCCAAAGGCGGGGACGGGGCCCGCACAACCCGGGCGGCCGCAGCACTGGCAAAGGCCAGGCCGCCCGCTCTCACTCCTTCGAGATCAGGAGAAACCCAGCATGACGCATCGCTCCGCTCTCTTCGCCGCCGTGCTCGGGCTCGGCCGCGCCGGGTCGAACATCGGCGATCACCCGCTCGGCTCCCCGGACGAACCTCCGCTCTGACGGTCTCCCGTGCCGTCCCGGCCACCATGCGGCGGGGCGGTGCGGAGGGCCGGACAGCCCGGCCCGGTCATCGACGGGAGACGACGTGACGACCACCACCGACACCGACAAGAACCTGGACGCCGCCTGCGCTGCGGTCTCCAGCGAGATCGCCCGCACCGACAGCAAAGCCTCGCTCCTGCTCGCCTTCGCCGGCGCAGTCCTCGCCGGTCTCGCCAGCCTCGCCGACAACCAACTGCCGCTCGCCACGAAGATCTTCGGCGCCCTGGCTGTCATCGCCCTGGGCGTGGCGGCGGTGCTGCTCCTCCTGGTCGTCCGGCCCCGGCTGCACGGCAACGACCGGGCCAGCTTCCCGTACTGGGCGCGCCTGGACGAAGACGAGATCCGCGCCTGTATGCACGGCGACACCCGGGCGGCCCGGGTCCGGGTGCTGTCGAGCATCGCCCTGCGCAAGTTCACGCAGTTACGGCGTGCCGTCGACAGCATCCTCACCGCCCTGGCTCTGCTCGCCATCGCCGCAGCCTGCGCCCTCTGAACCGGCGGCACGCCCGCCCGGCTCCCGGCGCCTCCGCGTGCAGCGGCGGCTCCGGGGCCCGAACAGACCGATCGGCCACTCCCGCCCCTCCCCAGAAGGGACCCGTCCTTGCGTTTCGAACCCGGCACCCTCGCCGTCCTGATCGGCGTCTCCGGATCCGGCAAGTCCACCTTCGCCGCCAGCTACCCGTCCAGCTGGACTCTCTGCCTGGACGCCTACCGGGAGATGGCCACGGACGACTTCTCTGTCAAGTTCACGTGTTGAGCTCAAGTTGATCATCCTGCCCCGGCCCACCATCTAGGAGAACCTCATGCATGGACCTGCCGTGACGGCCTTCTCGGAGACTGCCGCCCTGTACGCCATCGTCAACGAGGACACCGAGGAAGCTGAACGCATCGTGTCCGGGATGCTCCAGAACGAGCGCGCCGAGTTCGCCCGCCAGCTGGACCAACTCCGGGGCATGCTGACCGACCGTTTCGGCAACGACCAGGGAGGCAGTCCCAACCTCGACGAGGTGCCGACCGGACTGGCCAAGGGGGCACCTCACCTGAGCCTGACGGAGGCGTAGGGCGGTTGGAGGGGGTCAGGGTCGCGCCCAGCAGTGTGGCGGTCCTCTTGCGGCCGGCGACCCGCAGGTGTTCTGGATGGCGGGCACCCAGCGCGGGTGTGGAAGACGAGGGTGGAGATCTTCTCCATCGTCTCGATGGCTGCTGCTCTCCGTGTTGCGATGCCGGGTAACCGGCCTGGTGGCAGGCTCGTGGCTTCGGACGGCTCGGGGGTTTCCCTAGGCAAGGTATACGTATAACGTGGTGTGCACTGGTCTTCGTTACATGCCACCGCGCGGAGAGGAGGGTCTCGATGAACGCGTCGCACGGGCCCCTCCAGCAGTACCTCTTCGGTGACCATTCCTTCCGCAGCGATTTCTACGGCTAACGAGCTGATCCGAGTCAAGGGCACCTCTGTGTCCTTTCCCGGCTTCATGGCACGTGTTGTGCCCACTCGTCTCTTCAGCCAAGGAAATTCGTCATGTCTCAGCTTGTGCATGCCCGCTGTCCGATCCTTCACGACGGAACCCAGTGGGCCGCCCGTCACATGCCGCTGCTGGCGGCCACCATGCAGAACGAGGCGTCGGCGTTCGCCGGTCGCCGTATCGGAATCTGCCTGCACATCGAACCCAAGACGGCGGTTCTCGTCGGCTACCTCGCCCAGGCAGGCGCCGAGATCATTTTGACCGGTTCTCCTGGCACCACCCAGGAGGACACCGCGGATGCGCTGCGTGACTACGGGATCACCGTCGTCGGCCACCGCTCCGACGATCTCGCGCAGCACCGCGAGAACATCACACGGGTCCTGGACGCGCAGCCCGACCTGATCCTCGACAACGGCGCCGATCTGATCGAGGGTGTCCATGCCCGCGGAGGGATGCCCGGCCTCATTGGCGCCACCGAGGAGACCACCACCGGTGGCCTGCGCATCCGCTCCTGGGACAGTCAGCCGGAATTTCCTGTGGTCGTCATCAACGACAGCCGGCTCAAGCTCCTCGTCGAGAACGAGTTCGGTGTCGGCCAGAGCGTCGTGCAGGGTTTCATGAACGCCACCAACCTCATGATCCCTGGGGCTCACGCCACTGTCGTCGGCTACGGTCCCTGCGGACGTGGTGTCGCGGACACCCTGGCCCGTCTCGGTGCCCGCGTCGCCGTGGCCGACACAGACCCCTACCGTGCCCTGGAAGCGGTGATGGCAGGCCACCAGGTCGGTGAACTCACCGATCTGCTGCCGCGGACCCAGCTGCTTTTCCTGGCCACCGGCCATCCTGGGGTGATCGGTGCCAGGGAGATCGGTGCCCTGCGCAATGGCACCGTCATCGCCGGTGTCGGGCACATGCCCTGGGAGCTGGACGCGAGCGCGCTGGCCGAGCACACGGCCTCTGTGCACCACTCCGGCCCCAGCGGGCAGGAACGTGCCGTGCACCGGCTGCATGACGGCCGCGAGGTCATCGTCCTCGCAGACACCAAGATGATCAATCTGACTGCGGCGAAGGGCAACCCGGTCCAGGCCATGGACCTCGGTCTGACCCTCCAGGCCCGCAGCCTGGCCGCCATGGCCTCCGACCACGACGGGACCATCCCGGCCGGTGTGCAGGCCGTCCCCGGGCCTATCGACCGCCAGATCGCCTCCGACCTGGTGCACGCCCTGAGCCGTATCTGAGTCAGTGCCCGCCCGCGCGTGGCTTGCACACGCCAGCCCCGGTTCCGTTCCGTGCGGAGCCGGGGCCCCTCCGGGCAGCGTGCTCACCTTGCTTCGGGCCGTGCCGCGAGGGCTCCATGCCGCGCGTGCCTGCCCGTGTCCGTACGGGGCCGCCGTGTGAGGGCGACGATGTCGCTCAGCACAACGATCACAGCGGCACCGGTCAGGGACGCCGCCTTCTGCGGGGCGGCTACGGCGCGGCAGGCCCGAGATCACAGTCCCCATCTCCATTTGCCCAGCCCTCGGCTGGACCGACCAGAACAGGCGCTTACTCATGCCGACCATCGACTTGCACCGGCACCTTGAAGGATCCATCCGGCCGTCCACTGCCCTGGCCTTGGCCCGCAAGCACCAGCACTGGCTTGCCGCCGACAGCCGTCCGCTGCACCGTCTGGTGGCCCCTGTCAGGACAGCCGGGCTGCTGGACTACCTGGAACGTATCGACGTCGCCTGCTCCACGGCCCGCGCCGTGGAGGACTGGTCGCTCATCGCCCAGCAGGCGGTCCAGGACTGCTTCGACGAGGGCCTGGACTACGCTGAGATCCGTTTCAGCCCCTGGTTCATCCACACCCAGACCGGCCTGGACCCGGCCGAGGTCATCGACGCCATCACCGATGCGGCCCGCGATGCCTCCGCCCTCCTGAACCTGCCGGTCGCCTTCATCGGGATCATCGTTCGAGACCTCGGTCCCGATACCGCCATGCGGCAGATGAACACGATCCTGAGTCGCAGCGGCCGATTCTGCGGCGTCGACCTCGCAGGTGACGAGGCCGGTTATCCGCCAGCGCTGTTCACCCCTGCTTTCGCCCGTGCCCACGACGCCGGACTGCGCGTCACAGCCCATGCAGGTGAAGCCGCCGGACCGGACAGCGTGCGCGCCGCCCTCCAGGCGCTGCGCCCCGACCGCATCGGCCACGGCGTCCGCGCCGCCGAGGACCCGCGGCTCATGGAGCAGCTGGCCGACGCCGGCATCACCCTCGAAGTCGCCCTCACCAGCAACGTTCAGACCAGAGCCGCCGCCTCTCTTCGCGAGCACCCCATCAAGCGGCTCCTCCAGGCAGGGGTCCCCGTGTCGTTGAACACGGACAATCCGACTCCCAGCGCCACCGGTGTAGCGGCCGAGTTCCGGCGTGCCGCAACCGAAGTAGGGCTGTCGGAGGCGCAGTTGCAGCTCATCGTCCGCGACTCCGCGGCGGCGGCATTCACCGAGGCCGGTCGGCAACTGGCCCGCACGCGTTCTGCGGCAGACAACTGACCATCACCTTGCGGCAGGCAGCGGCAACACGCCTGCCCAGCTCCTTCTCAACCGCCAGCGACCCGTCCACACGTCACACACAGAAACCAGGGTTTGGACATGGGAAACAACCATTCGACATTGGCCAGGCGCAGCGTGGTCGGCGGCGCGCTCGGGGCAGCTGTCACCTTGTGGGCCGGGCCGGCCGCAGCGGGGGCCGGGGCGGGTGCACAGCCTTCCTGGGGCAGCTACCCCTTCACCCTCGGAGTGGCCTCCGGCGCGCCCCGCCCGGACGGCGTGGTGCTGTGGACACGTCTTGCGCCCGCCCCGCTGCAAGCCGACGGGGGAATGCCGCCGCACACGGTGACCGTGAAGTGGCAGGTTGCCGAGGACGAACACTTCACCCGCATCGTCCGCCAGGGCCGCGCCCTCGCCCGGCCGGACGACGCCCACAGCGTCCACGTCGATGTGCACGGCCTTCGTCCCGACCGCTGGTACCACTACCGCTTCGGCAGCGGTACGGCCATCAGCCGGACTGGCCGCACCCGAACCCTGCCGGCCCCCGGGGCCCGGGTGTCCGCCCTCCGCCTGGCTCTCGCCTCCTGCCAGCGTTACGAGCACGGCTACTACAGCGCCTATCGGCACATGGCAGCCCAGAACCCCGACGTCGTCGTGCACCTGGGGGACTACATCTACGAGAACACTCTCACCGGGCCGCGCCTTGAGGCCATGCCCACTGCCTTGCGTACCACCGCCACGGACCTGACCGCCTACCGGCTTCGGCACTCCCTCTACCGGCTTGACCCGGACCTGCAGGAGGCCCACGCCGCCGCTCCCTGGCTGCTCATCCTCGACAACCACGACGCCGTCGAGGACGGGACCACCACGGCGAGCATGCTGGCCCGCCGTGTCGCGGCCTACCGCGCCTACTACGAACACCTGCCTCTGAGCCCCCAGAGCCGGCCCAACGGCCCCTCCATGCGCATCCACGACAAGATCGACTACGGTCGTCTGCTGCGTCTGCACCTCCTGGACACCCGCCAGCACCGGGACACCGAGCAGATCTGCGGCGGATCCTCCATCGTGGGCGAGGCATGCCCCGCCATCTCCGCCCAACAGCGCACGATGCTGGGTGCCCAGCAGGAGCGCTGGCTCCGGCACAGCATGGGATCCTCCCGCACCACCTGGAACGCCCTGACCCAGACCGTGCTCTTCGCGCCGTACAAATTCCGCTCAGGCGACGACACCAGCAGCATCTACTACGCCTCCTGGGACGGCTACACGGCAGCCCGCCGGCGTCTCCTGGACGACATCGCCACCCAGCGCCCCAGCAATCCCGTCATGCTGTCCGGAGACTGGCACACCGCATGGGTCAACTCCGTCCCCGCGCAGATGCAGGACCTCGACGGACCACCGGTGATGACCGAATTCCTCACCACTGGCATCAGCTCCAACCCGGCCTACACCTCAGCGTTGGCCAAGCCGTCGCTGGCCGGCAACCCCCAGGTCCACTACTACGACGAGCACTGCGGATACACCCTGTGCACCGTCACCCCGGGCACCTGGGAGACGACCTTCGTGACCGCAGATACGACCGCGCGCACCGCACCCGTCATGGCAACAGCCTCATGGACAGTCGAGTCCGGCCATCCGCAAGCCCACCGTGCCTGACTTCAAGGCCCGCCGCCGAGACCGCCCTCAGTGCGAGCCCGGCCCGCGCCGGCCCCTTCCACCGCGCCCTTCGCGAAGGCCGCATTCATGACCGCCGACCCCCTTCCCTCCCCACACCCCGCCGGACGTCCCACAGGACGGGACGTCGCCCGGCTCGCGGGAGTCTCCCAGGCGACCGTCTCCCTGGTCTTCACTTCGCCGGACAGCAGCAACCGCGTCTCAGCCGCGACCCGCGCGAAGGTGAAGGCAGCAGCCCGCCGCCTCGGCTACAGACCCCAGCGCGCTGGCCGACACCTCCGCCTCGGCCGGGCCGAAATGATCCTGCTCGCCGTGCCCGACCCGCTGGCCCCGTTCTTCAGCCGGGTCCTGGACGGAGCCCAGAAAGAAGCCGCCACCCGCGGCCTCGCCGTCGTCGCCAGCGGGACCGCCGACTCCACGGCGCTCGACGACTTGGTCGACGCCGGCCGCTTCGACGGCCTGCTGATCTGCTCTCCCGAAGACGGCCTCACCCCCGGTATGCCGCCTCAGATCGCAGCCGTCTACCTCGACGCCGACCCGGCCAGGGCAGCCGACAGCCCCGTGATCGAGTTCGACTTCGCCCCCGGCATGCAGCAGACCGTGGAGCACCTGCGCGAACTGGGACACCACCGCATCGGCCGGCTGTGCATCACACACCCCTCGTACACCTTCCGTGCTCGGCAGGCCGCATTCACCAAAGCCGCCATCGGATTCGACGTCACGTCCCTGGCAATCCCCCTGTCCAGCGGAGGAACGGAGGCACGCTTGGCAGCACACCGCCTCCTCAGCACCCCCGACCGGCCCACCGTCGTCGTCTGCGACGACAGCGTGGCCACCGCAGGGGTCTACCAGGTAGCCGCAGACCTGGGCCTGCGCATCCCCGACGACCTGTCCGTGATCGGCCTCGACAACGGGTCTTTGGCTGCTCTCGTGACGCCCCCGCTCACCACCATCGATCTACCCGGAGAAGAACTCGGCCGCCAGGGCATCCAGCTGCTGGCCTGCCTCCTTCACGGCACCCCACCGCCGCCAGCATCGACACTGGTCACCTCGTTGAAAATGCGGGCATCGACCCGTGCCCCGCACCGGCACATGCCTCGCAGGTAGCTCTCCCTGGGAGAACCGCAGCAGGGCGACGTCATCACCGGCTCCTCCGCGGGTCCGCCGGACCCGCGGGGAGCTGAGAAGGCAGCGGGCGGAGCACGGACGCACGGTCAGCCAGTTGTCGGCGCAGGAGCTCGTTCTCGGCGGTCGCTTGGTGCAGGGCCCCGACGAGTGCTTCGACGTCGGCCTTGAGCTGGGCAATCTCCTCCGCGTCAGCAGCGTGCAGCTCCTTGAGCCGACGGACCCGCTGACGCAAGCGCTGTTCGCTCTCATCAGGGGTGCCGCCACGCGTGCGGACCACGCCATAGAACTCGTTCTTCAGATCGGGGTGCCGCTGGGTGAGTGCGTTGCGCGGGACACCGGCTTCGAGTGCGAGGGCGACGATCGTCAGCGAGCCGTTGGAACGCTCGGGCGTTCCGCCCAGGATGCGGTCCATCGCGGCACGGATGAGATCGCGCTCGTTGGGGGCGGGGCTCATGACGTCGGCTCCTGGAGGTCGATGCGGCCGTCGTAGTGACGACCGGCCAGGTCACGGAGATGGCTGGCGCGCCAGGCGAGCCGGTCGGCGAGGGGGCCGGGCACTGCCTCCGAGGCGGCCTGTTTCTCCAGCACCTGCGCGTACTGCACGAGTTCGCTGGCATGGCGGTCGGTGCGCGCGATGTTCGCGCATGTCGGCTTGCATCGGTCCAGGCTCGGCGCGTCGCTGGCATCGAGCCGATGACACAGGGCGCGCTCCCGGCGGTAGACGCACATCAGGAACGAGTGCGGGTTGTCGTAGACGGTCAGAGCCGGATTGCCGAGGATGTCCCGGGCCTGCCGGTGCGTGCGAATGGATCCGGCGAAAGTGGGGGCCTGGGCGGCGGCGTGGATCGCCCGCCGTGCGGCTGGCCCTGAGATCCCGGTGCCAGCGGCAAGGTCGTCGTGGAGGGTGGTGAGGGTGTCGGCGGTTGCCCGGGCGGTTTCGATGTCGAGCAACTCGTGGATGCAGCCGCGGCCGCGCGCGGCGTAGCCGGCGCTCACCGCGGTGCGCATGTGCCCGTACTGGATGGCCAGGGCCACCAGCCCACCCGGTCGGCGGGCGATGTGCCAGGCCAGCGACCGGCGAAAGCGTGCCACGCCCAGCGCCCCAAACGGATCGTCCGGGACGGCTTCATGGGGACGGCCAAGGCGTACAGCGAGGTTGGAGGCCCATGTGATGAAGTCCTCGACGCGGTTGCGCATCGCCTCGAAGCCGACGACGCGGCCCGTGGAGATGCGGCCGCGGGGGATGGAGTGGACGGCACTGTCGAAGAGAAGCCCGTCCGGGGCGATGCGTTCCAGCACGCGGATCGCGCTCACCACCGGCGCAATGGCGACCCAGGGAACGTCCCGCACCTGCCCGGCGGAGTAGTGGTTGCCGTCCTGGTCGTGGACGCCTTTGAAGACCCGGCCGTAGATCAGGTGCCGTCCCGGCGATGGTGGTTCGGGGCAGCAGCCGCTCTCCAGGCCCATCACCTCTGCGGGCCGCATGCCGGTCAGGTACGCCAGGACGATGAAACAGGCGACGCTCAGATGCCGCATCAGCTGCGGGACCTCGGTGAAGTCGATCGCTTCGGTCCACGGCTGCCCGGCGACGCGCCCTGTGATCGGTGTGGCGAGCGGGCAGGGGCCGGGGTGGCGCCGGGCGTAGACGCGGAAGCCCTGCCGCAGTTCGGACCGCAGATGGCCGTTGACCTGCTTCGGGGAGCAGCCGACCAGTGCGGCCAGGTAGGTCATGCTGATCTGATGCTCGCCCTTGTGCCAGCGGGTGGGCACGGGTGCACCACGAACTGCGCGTGGTAGTCCTCCCGCTGATCCAGGGTCCATTCCTGGTCGCCGGCGTCCCGTGGCGGGGCGTGGGGTGTGTCGACGAACTGCTGCCATCCGTCCCATGTGGTCAGCGGACTGAACGTGCTCGTGGTGGCGGGCTGGGCCGCTGTCACCATGTCTGGGCCTCCTGGTACGGGTCGTAGATGCGCATGCCGCCCGCCCCGGCGGTGTCCGGCGTCTGCTCGGCGGCCTGGTCCCGGGCTGTTTCGGCCGTCGGCACGGATGCTTCGGCCTCATCCGCGTGGCCTGCCGCGGCGTCTGGGCCGTCGGCGAGGGCGGCGAGAAGGTAGTCCTCGTCGTCTTGGTTGTCCTCGATGTCGTCCAGGCTGTCGTCGGCGTCCCAACCGTCAGCGTCCTGAGGCGGGACGGTGAAGGAACCGGGCAGCCCGAACGAGGCCCCCGGTGCGAGAGGTGCAGGCCACTGCTGCGGGGCGGTGGCGGGGGAGGGGTCGGTCATCTGCGCGGCCGCCTGGGCCCGGGCGGCTACCGTCCGCTCTCGCCTGCTGCCCACTCCCTGGCTGGCACGGCGCAGCAGCGCATCGAGTGCCTGGGCGATCGCCGCCTCGTGCTCTTCACGGCCATGCCGACGTTCCACGGTGCGGCGGACGTGGTCGAAGGTGAACGCGGTGAACGGGCGCCTCACCGCCGCCGCGTGGGCCCACGGCACTTCGAGCCATCCCTCGGGCAGGCGCACCCACACCCGGTTCGGATCGTAGGGGTTGTGGTGGACCTCCCAGCGTCCGTTCTTGTCCGCCCGCGGTGAGCGGCGCCGCCGGTAGGGGTTCAGGCCGGGGTGGTCGTAGGTGCGGTAGCCGAAGCGGATGCCGTAGTCGTTGATCGCCTGCCACCGCACCGGCAGCAGCTCGACGTAGTCGTCGGCGGACAAGGGCACCGGTACATGCCCCGTCACCGCCACGAGCGCCGCCCACATTTCGTTGGGTGAGACGGCGACCCGCGGCATCATCGGGTGCCGCAGCGCCTCGTGCCGGCGCTCCTGCCATCCGGCGATGACCCATTCGTCCAGCAGTTCCTGAAGCTGCGTCAGGCTCCAGCATGCATCCTGCTCCGTGGCCGTGCCGCGCTGGGAGACGTCCGAGCCGGTGTGGCCCGGCAGGTACTGGCTGAACCCGTCGGCGATGGCGCGGAAGGTCCGCTCCACGTTCCCCTTGGCCGGGCCGTTCGCCGGGGGCACCGGCTGCACCGACACCCCCAGGCTCTCGCATGCCGAGACGAACGACGCCGACACATACACCCTGCCCTGGTCCACGACCACCGTCTCCGGCATGATCACCGGCCGGGCAGCAGCCCCCTGAAGGCGCGCGTCCAACGCGATCAGCCGTTCGTAGGGGATGACCGATCGCTGCATGGACAGTGCCGTATCCCAGCCCGGCCGCATCGCCGTCGGCACCACCATCTGCGCCAGAAGCATCGCCGCGTCCACCGACGTCGTGCCCACCGGACGCACCACCGCCGCGCAGATGCTGCGCGTTGCCACGTCCAGCGCGATGCACAGTTCAAGACGGCCGGTCACACCGTCGTCCAGGACTGCCAGTACATCCAGCGGCGTGCTGTCCAGCATCACCAGCTCACCCGGCCGCAGTGCCACTGTCGGCGTGAAGGGGGGTGCCGGCCGCGACGCGTGCCACCGCCGCTGCGCCGCCGTCCCCAGCAGCCCTTGCCCGTTAGCCACCGCATGCACCAGCCGGTTGAACGTCGACACGGGCGGCAGGATCACTACCCCCGCGCCGTACTCCTCCTCCAGCAGCCACCCCACCCGGCGGCGCAGCCGCACCAGCGTGCCCGTCGACCGCTCCCGCTGCCCCTCCAGCACTGTCCGGACCGCCGCGACCACCCGCTCATCGGCCCGCCCCACCGCCGACCGCTCCCGCACCGCCCGGCCGTCCACCAGCCCCCACAAGCCCTCACTGCGGTAGCGGGCCCGCATCCGCCGCACCGTGGCCACACTCGCCGTCCAGCCCGCCGCCGTCAGCTCCTGTCCTGAGCCTTCGCCTGCTCCCGCTGCGCCAGGCTCTGTGTCGCCGGATCGAACTCCTCACGCGGACGGCTTTGCCCGACCGCATCCGGGAAGCCGGTCTCCACCTCCCGCACATGCCGCTGCCACGCCAGAGCCCGCTCCCGCACCTCGACCGGCAGTGCCTCCAGCAGCCCGAACGGCGGCACTCTGGCTGGCGCCGGTCCGCCTTCCACCTCGAAGGACGGATCGGCGAACAGGTAGGGCAGCAATACCACCGCCGAGGTGCCCTCGTCACTCACCAGCGTGGCCCGGGCGCCTTCCAGCACGGCGAGCGTCCATACCCGTCTGTCGTAGCGAAGGCGCGTCCCGACTTCGACAATCGCCTGCGTCATGCCGCGTCGGCCTCCTGTCGTGCGACCGAGACGACGGCGCGCTCGTGCAGCGGTTCTTCCAGCCGTACCCGCAGCACACCGCTCCACAGCGCGTGAAAGACCGCAGGCCATACGGCGATCGGGTCACCCAGCCCCTGCACCGCCTCCACCGCCGGCCGCGGACTGGCGAACACCTCCGCCAGAGCCGGCATCCACGGCCCGGCGGCGTACCGGGGATGCCGGTAACCCGCCAGCCACCGCACGTTCGCCACCACCACCGGATCCGGCGGTCCCGCGAGCCGGTAGGACCAGCCCGCTGCCTTGGCGGCAGCCGCCACAACCCGTGCCCGCGCCGCCAGCCGGGCAGAGGGCCCGCTGCGTCCCGCGCAGTCGAGCAACAGGCCGCTGCCGTCCTGCAGCCTGGCCATCAGCTGCGGCGCATGACCGACAGCCTTGCCGTCCTCACGCCACACCAGTTCCACCGGCCGGCAGGCCAGCGCCACCACCGCCGGATCCCGGTCCAGCAGCATGAGCTGGGTCCGCATGACACCGGACCCGTACGCCACCAGCCGCCCGCTGGTCGACGACCACCACCAGCCCGGAGCCACCCGCCGCCCGGGCCGGACGGGGAATGGCCGTACCACAGGAGAGTCCTCGAAGGGGACGTCCTGAGCAGCCTCAAGCCACGGGACCTGACGCGAGCACCCCAGAGGGTCTCGAAAGCGCACATCGATCAGGCTGGCATCTACAGCCGCAGCTTCTTCGCGTCGAACAGCACCACTCGTACTGTGCGGCTCGGGGATGCGGCACCCGGCGCCGGGCACCGCGGACGATGCGGCCTCCTGGCTGCTGTCGATGATCACGTACTCCACACAACGCCATGCCTGACCTGCCGCGCAGGAGAACCGGCCGGTAACCGCAACATCGGTGCAACCGCCGGATGTTGGGCTGCGCGCGGCACCCAGGGTGCCGCGCCCGGGCACCGGTGTCAGTGCAGAGTCCCGCACTTTCACGTTCCACTGCAGGCCGTTGGGTCAGTCCTCGCCCTCACCCAGGGCGAACACCGCGGCCAGGTCCTCGGCGGGCAGACGGGACCACTGAGCCACCTCCTCCAGCGTCACCCCGGAGGCGACGGCTGCGGCGGCGGTATGCACGAGGGCCTGGTCGATCAGATCGGCACTGTGGCTGAGGTGCTCCAGCAGGGTGCGGGCCACCTCGGCGGTGGTGCCGCTGTGCATGCCGCGCAACTCCACCAGCTGTTCGCGCGCCTCGTCGACCAACTGCGTGATGCGGAACCGTTGTTCGGCAGGAACGGTGGCCCGCCACCGGGTTCCCGAGCCGCCCGATTGGGCTTCTGCCGCCATGACGCGCAACTGGCCGGCCATCGTGGCGGGCTGTTGTTCCCGCTTCAGGTGCCACGGATCCTCCCGCCAGCCCGGCGGCCCCGTCTCGTGGCGGCGGGCGCGCACGATCGCGCCCTTCCAGCCGTTCAGCGGGTTGCCGTGGTCGGCCGCAAGTTCGGGGCCCAGCCAGGTGCGGTCCAGCCGCTCGCCCAGCCGGCGACAGAACGCATCGTCGGCGCCCCGCACCCGAGGCCGCATCCCGCCGCTTGCCTGCCAGGCCACCTCGGCCATGGCCGGCTCCAGCAGCGCCTGCGCCACGGCCACCACCTCCGGGAAGATCGCCGCGTCCCGGCCCACGATCCGCCACCACGCAAGCCGTGACCCCGCGTTGCCGCCCGCCAGCTGGTGCAGACGGCGTGGCCAGATCTCCTCCTGCTCCCAGGACAGGGCCTGCTCCCACCAGCGGGCCACCACCGCATGCGCCAGCGTGAACGCCTGCTCCGGCTCCACCCCGGCGCGCACCGCACGCCGTGCCACGCCCGGCCACCGCCGCTGCGCGGCCACCACCTCCGGCAGCCGTCGCAACTCCAGGTGCTCCAGCGGTTGGTCGGCATCCGCGTCCAGCAGCCAGCGCCCGTGCCGCAGACAGGCCCGCTGCCAGTGCGGTACGTACCGCACTGTCCGCAGCGCCTGCCCGGTACGCCGCGCGGTGCACAGCCGGCAGCCGTACGCGGCCGGACCCGCCACCGCGCCCGCCACCCGCCACCGCGCCTGCGCCACCCCGGCCTCCCGGCCGGTGCTGATCTTGGGGTCGTCCATGGTGAAGGCAGGCAAAGCGCGCGCCAGTACCCTGGGCTCCACCCTGCACAGCTCGGCGAGCACCCGCCGCCCGTCCCCGTTGAGGACGACCTCCGCGTCCGCCCGTGCACCGCCGCCGTCGTGCCGGGCGGGGGAGTTGCGGCATGTCCACAGCCGCAACACACCGGCGGTCGGGAGACCGTAGCGGGCCGCCACACGGCTGATCAACGACGCGGTCAGCTCCCCGGCCAGCGGTACGGTCCGCAACACCCCCGCTGCCACACCACACCCCCGATGCCGTCTCCTGCTCAGCGCCAGCCCCACACGCGCCTCACAGCCAGCCTGCGGCTCCTGCCTGGGTGGCTCGCGCCCGGCGGGCTGGCCGGGTTCCGAGGGCCGACTGCACAAGGCTAGAGGTCACCGCCCAACTTCAGCTGCGGAAGGCCCTCGCTGAGTCACTGTGTGCGCCAGCGTCAGGTCAGTAGTCGAGGTCGAGGTAGTCGATGTCGTTGAGGGTGACGTCGGAGAGTCCCAGAGCGCGGTTTCCGCTGTCCTGGAAGTAGATTGCTTTGAGTCCTTCGGCGATGATCTGGCGCATCTGCTGGTCGTCGGCGCCTGTGTTGCGGGCGTCGAACAGGCGTTGGGCGTACGCCGGGGGGAGATGCACGGTCAGGCGCCGGAAGCGCCCGTCGTCGGTCGTGCCGATGGGCGCGGTGTACCCGAACCGGGCCCGTGTCTCCACCGTGATGCCGCGCGTGGTGGCGGCCTGCTTCTGGCGGCGCTTGCGGACCTGCGGCTGCCACCGCTGCCGTACCGCGTCGTCGATCCGGTCCGCGATCGCCTTGGGCGGGTGCTTGCGTTCGCCCTTGCGATAGCGCTCCACCGACCGTTGGCTCACCCTGAGCTCCGCTGCGACGGCTTTGGTCGTCTTGAGCTGCTTTATCAGGAAGTTGATGCGTGCTTGGAGTGTCTTGGGCGGCTGGCGGGTGAAGCCCTCCCGGTCGGCGCGTTCGATGGCGTCGTCGATCTCTCCCACAGCGCCTACTCTCCTTCGTCGAGGATGGCGTCGCCGCCTTTGATGTGGCGGGCGGGGTTGTATCCCTGTTCCATGAGGTCAACTGCCCACAGCATCGACTGGACGCCCTCCAGCTTTGCCAGACCCGGCGTGGGCCCGAGACGGAACCCGCCCGGCTGCGGCTTGCCCGACGCGGCGTAGGGGAGGAAGTCCAGCGGGCTCTCCCCTGGAGAGGGGTAGACGACGCAGTCGGAGAGCACGGCGAGCGGGTACAGGCCGGTCATGGTGGCCATGTTGCGCAGTTTGCGGTGCATGTTGACCCGGGCCTTGGAGATGACGGCGGCGCGGATGTCGGGGCGCCAGGTCGGCCGCTGGAGGGCCGGCCACGGCTCGCCCTCCTTGTACTTCTTGCCCTGCGGGCGCTCGCGGAGCTTGCCGATGCCGCCCTTGACGGTGGCCTTGATGGCGGCCAGGACGGCCGCCATGCCCGGGTCGGTGTCCTTGTGTCGTTCCATCGCGGCGAGGAAATCGGTGTCGGACAGGTCCCGGGTGACGCCGAGGTCGGCGAGGGTGTCGACGTAGGCGGTCTTGAGGTGGTCGTGCCACGGGTCCAGGTACGCGCCGGTTTCCCGCCGCAGGTATCCCTCGAGGGGGGCCACGTTGTAGCCCAGCTCCTGGGCGTAGGCGACGGTGTGTGTCTGGTACCAGGCAGGTTCCGTCGGCCGGGTGCCGTCCGGCGTGAACGGCGAGGGTAGGCGCGCGTCGACCTCGACGTGGGACAGGTCGACCAGCCAGCTCCCGGGGATCTTCGGGTTGAACTTCGGGCCCACGAAGTGGTCGGGGGCGGACAGGCCGACGACCAGGCGGGCCGCGGCGGCGAGGAACGCGGTGTTGAGGTCCAGGCCGACTGCGAAGGGCAGCGTGCACTCCTCATCGGTGAGCAGGTCCACCGGCCGCACCCACTGGTACGCCTCTTCATTGATGAAGCCACCGGTCCAGCCGCTGTCCACGACGACGGGGTGCTCAGCGGTGGCCTCCGGCGGCGCCGGGTCCATCGGCTCCGTGCCCAGCGAGCCCGGGTTGTAGGCGGACACCCAGTTCCCGGTAGCTTCGTCGCGCACTGCACGAGTGGGCGGGCGCAGCGCCGTCATCAGCTCCAGCCCCGAGACGGCGGTGGAGCCGCGCGGGGTGATGACCCGGGTGGCGTAGACGCCGAGGACACGGGCGATGTCGGCCGGCTCCATCTGGCTCACGCCGGGCCAGGACCGCTCATCAAGGGCGTCCCAGGACAGGACCGCCAGTTGTACGCACTGCCGCTCACGCCCCTGCGCCTTGCGGTAAATGCGTGCCCACGGGCCGAACCCCCGCTGAGTGAGCCGCCACTTTGCCTTCACCACCTGCTTGACCACCGGATGATCCTCCGGCAGCCGAAGGGACCGGCGCTGCTCATAACCCTCGAGGCGCTCAGGCAGTCCGAGCTTCACGGCGGCTGCGGCGGTGAGGACGATCAGCGGGTCGCTGTCCTTGCCGTTGCGGTGCAGGCGCGGCGCACCGAGGCCGGACTTGCGCAACGTCCACTCCACCAGCTCCACCACCGTGGTCGCCGGGCAGTCGAGCACGATGCCGCCGACGCCATACGCGCAGTCGTCACCGTCCAGGACCGCGAGCGGCCCGTGCAGGAAGCGCGGGTCGGCCGCGGGCTGCGCCGCCGTCTTCGTGGCCGGACGCCGCGGTGACGCAGTGGGTCGGAAGGGCGGGCGCGCCAGCGCCTCAGCTGTAACGGCGGGAGCCTGCGGGGCATCTGCCGTCTCCACCCGGGACGCAGCCGGTCCGGTAGACGCCGCGGGCGCCGTTGCGGCAACCGAGGCTGTCGGAGCCGCGCCGGGAGCGGGGTACTTCGCCGCCCACCCGTTCAGCAGCCGCTGGTATGCGTCCAGGCGCGGCGATTTCGGCTCGCTGCGGCCGTTCTCCCAGTTCTTCACCGACTGGGTCGTCGTCTTCAACGCGGTGGCCAGGCGGGCCTGCGTGATGCCGGCGGCCTCCCGCAGCCGGGCCCGCTCCGCCGGAGGCGGCAGGTGCGGCTCCTCGTTCAACAGAGCGTCGACGGACGCGAACAGCTCTTCCTCAGATGCCATGCCTGCACCCTCACCTCGATACTGCTTATCCAACAACTTATCCCAATACTTAACCCTATCCTGTGCGCAACCCTGGCGCGGCGAACGGCGGCGGTAAGTCAGCGCCCCCGCGCTGCGTCACCGTCAGACGCTTCCTCACGGGCTCGCAGGCGTTCCCTCACCAAGCCGTTCTGTGCGGCGGGTTTCATGGTGCTGCACTTAGGGCAGTACATGTGCTGTACTTATCTACAGCAACTTCAACTTGAGGAGTACAGCACGATGTATCGTCTTGAGCCGGTCGCCAACGGCCTGCACACCGACCACCCCGTCCCCGGGCTGCCGTTCGTCGACGACAGCCACATCCCCCTCGACGACCCTGCTGCGATCGAGGCCATCGGACGCCACGAGGAGGCAGGCACGTGGGGACGCTGGGATCGGGTCTCTGGTACGCAAGGTTCATGGCTTGCCTTCACGACCGACCCGATCCGCCACGATCTGGCCTGGGTCGTCCGCCATCACCCTGAGCACGGCCGCACCGTGCTCCTGGTTCCGGACAGTGACGCTTCCCCCTGGCACAGCAACTGGTGGGGCCCCCAACTCCTGTTCAGGCAGGGCGGCTACTGGTGGGACGGCACCACCTGGTACCGGCCCGACCAGGTGTGGGACGTCCCCGGCGAGCGTTTCGACCACCGGCCCGTCAAGGCCGCGACCACCATCACCGCCGCAGACCTGCTCGACGACAACGCCCACCCCGGCGGCGGCCGCCTGCTGAAGGTCGCCAACTTCGACCCGGCATCCGTGCCTCCCGACCCCTGGAACGACCATCTAGCACTGTGGGCTTCCCA
Source organism: Streptomyces sp. NPDC056835 (assembly GCF_042789485.1). NCBI lineage: Bacteria > Bacillati > Actinomycetota > Actinomycetes > Kitasatosporales > Streptomycetaceae > Streptomyces > Streptomyces sp. NPDC056835. The sequence goes on along the minus strand of NZ_JBHUBB010000012.1, from coordinate 8,001 downwards.
CCGGCCTTCCGACACACGCCCTCTAGAACGGTGCGTGGTGCGGTTGTCCGCGCCTGAGCTGGCCGCAGACCAGCTCATCGGAGTGCCGGAGATGGCGAAGATCGCCAACATCGCGGCTTCCACTCTGCGCGCCTACATCGCCCGTAACCAGCGCGACGTACCCCCGCCCCAGGCCACCGTGAACGGCCGCAGCCTCTGGGCGCGCCCGGTGGCACAGGACTGGGCGGAGGAACGCGACCGATCCCCCGAGAGCGCGGCCGCCAAGCTCGATTCCGGCGACGGTGATCTATCGATCGGCCTGTCCGAGCTGCGTCAGCGGCTCTCCCGCCGGTTCTTCGGTGCACTGTGGGAGCGGCCTGACTGGCGCAAGCGATGGGCGCTGCGGTTCCGCACCGAGAGCGCCGTCCACGAGATCGCCGACGATCTCGCCCTCAGCGTGGCCACCGATACCGACAGCATCATCGACGTGCACGACCTGGCTGTCACCGTGCGGCACGCCGTCCTCGACGAGTTCGCCTACGGCAAGAAACTCGACGAGTCCTTGGGCGACACCGGACCGACGACCTTCTACGGCATCACGACGCCAGTGACGAAGATGCTCGACTGGATCATCCGCCACCACCCCCGCACCGCCCACCATCTCATCGGTGAGATCATCGGTGACGCCGAACAACGCCTTGAGATCCCGCGTGATGCCAGCGCCGACTCCATCCGCACCGCTCTCGGACTCGACAGCGCACTGCCCCGCCAGGCCCGGCTCGACTTCCTCGAACGCGCACTCCCGCCTGCCTCACGCTGACCACACATGGTCGTGATGTCCGGTCCCTAGCCGCAGGCCGACGGGCAGCACAATCCGGATCGGGACGTTGCACGCCTTCGCGCTCCGCTCGTCAGCGGTCACGTGGTGGCCACCTACCGGGACGGCCGAGGACCCGCCATGCTGAAGCGGGGCGAACCAGCACACACCACGTGACCGAACTTGCGTGATCAGCACGAATCACGCTCCGCCCTAGCTCTAGCCCCAGCGCCGCCTGGGCCGCAACGGCAAGGCCACGATGCTCGCTGAAAGGAGCAGAGCCGTGCTGGACAGTCACAGTGAAGACGATATTGAGCCCGAGAGCGATGAAGAGCTGTTTCGAAACCCCGTCTGCTACGAGCCGGCGGGACGCGACCTGGACCTTGAGAGGGACGATCTTGGGATCCCTGAAGTGCCGGGACTGCTGGAGACGCTTCTGAGTATGCGTGGACGGGTCCCCGTCGACCGGCGGGGACTCATCTGCCCGGACTGCCGGAAACTTCGAGGCAGACGTGTTGCCATGTATCTCGTCCAGCGTGACGGCGTGTGGCTGGCATCCCACTACCGGAAGCCAGGCGAGAAGCCCATCAGCCACGAGTCCGACGAGCATCTGGCCAGGAAGGAACGGGTTGCCAAAGACTCAGAAGACCATGGCTACCGAGCCGATATCGAGTCGGCCACACCGGACGGTCGTGCTCGGCTCGACGTTCGCATCAAGGGGGACAACGGAATTGTCCTGGGCTACGAGCCCCAGCTGAGCCTTCAGTCCGCCCGCACCATGCGTCGCCGTGAGGGTTTTCGCCGCCGCGCCGACATCCGATCCGTCTGGGATTTCGCGGACCCCGATCACGACGGCCTCGGCACGGTCCCATACGTGCGCACGCCCAACCTGCCGGCATCCGTCATACGCGTGCAGAAGAACCCGATCGAGATCCGGGACGGGAACTATGTGATCGAAGATGTGCGATGTAGCCCTACCGGAGCCATCGCCCGTTGCCCAGAAAAGCCGTACGACCCGCAGAACCCCCTGTCCGACGCCTACTGCGGTCGTCAGCACCTGATCCTTACGCCTCAGCACCAGTCCAGCGCCGCCTACGAAACAAGCAAATCGGCACTGACCCTCACCCGGTTCATTGTCGAAGCGGCCGGCGGAGCGCGCGTGCCCTTTCGCCGAAACGGCATGTACGGCTGGCTCCCCTCCGACCAGTGGGACCGATATCTGTCAGCGAACGGGCCGGAGGAGCAGTCTTCGAGCGAGGACCGTAGCGCAGTCCGCCGTGGCGACCGGCGAGCCTTGTGCACGGAAGACCGGCCAGCCACGGAAGTCCGCAACGAGCCCAAGCGGCGTTACGAGAGTCGCACCGTCGTCCTGGATACCCGCGAGGTGACACCCCAACCCGTCCGGCCCGCGATCGACGCCTCCGGCCAGCTGATCCCGCCTTGCCACATCTGCGGTCAACCGGCCAGCCTCCGAAACGCAGAAGACAAGCCCGAGCACTATTCGTGTCGGCAACGGCAACGTGCTCCCTCCTGAGACTCCAGGACGCACGCCCAGAACGAAACGACAGCTGCGCCCAGAGCCGCCCTGTCTCGTGCGGGCCCTTCACGAAGGACCGCCTCACAGAAGCCGGAGGGGGCCACCTTTGCCGTCCCGTTGCCGCAGAAACGAACACGGCGCCCGCCCCGGGTCAGGCAGCCCAGTTGAGTCCGAGGTCGGCCAGTAACGGGAGTTTGCCGGCGCTGAGTTGGCGCGGCGGCTCTTGCTCTTGGAGAGGAATACCCAAGCCGGACCTCGGTACCGCCCGCCATCTACCTGGGTCCTGGGGTTTTCACAGAGCCCGTCCGGGCCTCGCCTGCGCCGGGGCCGCCATACCCCACTCTCGGGACGGACACAATCACAATATATATACCTTTTGTTCCTTCCTTCGGAAGGCTGATGTCAGTGGCATGGGGAAGAATCTATGGCAGTGGAGGGAGGCTTTGATGTCTGCACCAGACAGTAGTTCTGACCTGCATATACCTTTGCCGAGTGGGTGTCGCTGGTGCGGGGTGGACGAGCGGGAGCACATGCAGCGGTACAAGCCGCCGGTGGGCTGGCACAAGTGGGAGCCGCCCACGCTGGAGCAGCGCAAGGAGAGGATGCTGGCCCGGCGGCGTCGTGCGTCCGGTAACCAGCTTTTGCGTTTTGCGGCTATGCCGCTAGCTTCCTGAGCTGGCTGAAGACGAGACGCAGCTGCTCCGGGACGTCCTGAGGGTCCTCGAGCGCTGAGGCGAGCTGATACATCATGTCGGGCTTGCCTCCAGGACCGCTTTCGCTCTGCTCCCGCAGCGTCTGCTTGACCGCATCACTGAACTTGCCCCCGCGCAACTGCAAGAAGTCCTCGGGTGCCCAGAGTCCTTCGATCCTGGGCCAGATCTTGTTGGCGACACGAGCCCAGACCTCGTCGGTGAAGGCCTCCTCGAGCTCGTTGAACTTCTCCCCGCCGGGGAGGTTCGGGTCGGGCTCGCCGATGAACTTGACGTAATCAGCCGCGCGCGGACCGAAGAACTGGGTCAGCTTAGCGGGCTTGAAAATGCTCTTGGGTAGATTGCGGCTGTCGGCGTCGACCACCAGCATGAAGGACCGCTCGTGCTCGGCGAGGTAGCGTGCCAGATGCAGCGCTCCCTCATTGTTGAAGCACGCCCACAGGGCGATGCCGGCTGCCTGGAGCGACAGCCTCTCGCAGAGCTTGAACAGCAGCGGGAAGGCGCGCTGCTCGGTGTCGCCTTCCACTGCGAGGAAGCAGCGTTCGTGTAGCAGCACGGAGTTCCGCAAGCCGAGTCCGGCAGCAATCTTCCAGAGGTGCTGCTCGAGCTCGTCGCCGACCACTCCGGCTCCGATCCGCTCGATGACGGTGCGGTGGTTCTCCAGCTTGAGGTGGACGACGTCGGAGATCTCGACACCGTCGATCAGGTTCAACGAGTGGGTGGCGACGATGACAGAGACGTGTGACAGCGCGCTCTGGTCCTGGATGAGCTGCATGACGCGTCGCTGGTGGTGGTAGTCCAGGTGGGTGTCGGGCTCGTCGTAGATGACGATCGTCTGCACCGCAGGGGGCTTGGCGTCTTCTTCTTCGGTTGGGACCGCGGGCTGCTCCTCTTCCTCCTCGGCTAGCAACTCGCTGGTCCACTCCCACACGGCCAGGGCGACTCGTCTGCTGCGGCCGAGCCCCGAGCCCTCCAGTCCGACGGACTCGCCGGCAGCACGGGCCACCCGAAGCGGGGCGCCGCGAAAGCCATGCTCGAACGAGACGTCCGGATCTACGTATACGTCAGTCAGGTCCGGGCAGCGCAGCTGGATGTGATCGCAGAGAGACTTGGCTTCGGTCCGAAGACGATCTTTTACCTGGTCTTCCAGCTCACTCAGCTTGCCTCTGAGCTGCGGATCCTCCATGTACTGCTTGAATCGGCCGCTCAGGGCACTCTTGATCTCCGCATCAGGGTGAGCGATCTTGCCGTCAAAGGGCAACAGCCGTGGCATCCGCTTATCGAGCAACGAGGGCGCGGGGAGCCATGTCTCGCCACTGGAGTGCTCACGCGCGTAGGCGCGCAGTGCCTTCTGCAGGTCTTCCTTCTTGCCGCTCGCCGGGTCTAGCTCGTACTCCTTGACCAATGCCTTCAGCGCCGGGACCAGAAGCGACGACAGGTCACGCAGTCGCTCGTCATCAGGAAACGAGCCCCAGTACTCAAGGTGCCCTACACGGTCTTGACCGGCCCGGCGGCGAATCCGTACCAGTGCGGGCAACTCAAGCTCCACCCGCTCCCACTCGTCGAGCTGGAACTCCCCGACCACCACGGTCTCTTCGCACCGCTGAGGAGGAGAGCCAGCCTTCAGCTCCTGTCCGCCGGGCTGCGCCACGAACGTACGGTCGTCTTCCTTGAGCTTCTGCGATCCGGTGAGAAAATGCAGGGAGTCGAGCACAGCGCTCTTGCCACCGTCGTTGTGGCCGGCCAAGATCGTCGGTTTGCGGACCGGGATCTCACGGACATCGGTCAGTGAGCGGAACCCGCTGACGGAGAAGCTCTTCAGGTACAACGCGCCTGCTCACTTTCCTGACGTACGCCACCGCAGGCAGCCAGTCAGCAAATGACCGCGGTATGCCACCCGGCGCCCCTCGCGCCATCCTAGAACGAAGACCACAACCGTTACGTCCGTCCCATTCAACTCAGCACCGCTCCCCGCCGACTCGGCTACGCAACCGCCCATCTCGTGCTACGCCGCCCAGTCGAGTCCGAGTTCGGCGAGAGCGGCGAGTTTGTCGGGGGCGAGCTTCGCGCGGCGGCTCTTGGCGTTGGTCAGCCACACCCCGAGCCTGACCTCCGTGCCGTCCTCCAACTGCTCTACGTGGCCCCTGGGAACCGTCACGGAGCCCGTCCGCGCCACGTACTGTCCCAAGGCCGCAACACCGCGATCGAAGGCCCGGGAAACGCCCTTGGGGGCCTTCGCGGGCGTCTCCTGCTCCGCCTGGAGCGGCACGACGCCAATAGCCTCCAGGCGCTCGCGCTGCCCCTCCATCAGCTCCTGCCAGACGGCATTCTGACGGTTTTTCTGGAGCCACCGTCCGACGTCCATCCCGTGCACGGTGACGCCGGGCAGGACCTCCACCTGGCCGGCTTGGCCTTCTTCGTCGGCGACCAGTTCGCGCAGTGCGGCGTAGTGGCGCTGCCATTCGGCCGGCCATTGCGGGTTCCAGTCCGGGTCGATCTCCTTCAACGCGGCTTCCCACTCGGAGTGTTCGGCCAGTGCACCGGGGCGGCGGAGGTTGGACAGCCATTGCCCCACCTTCCGGTCCAGCGCAGTCGCGGTTCGGGGCGCACACAGCGTCCAGTAGTCGGCGTAGTAGGCGCGGGCCGCCTCGAGGTTCTCCTGGAAGCGTTCGTCCGCGACGGACCACACCATGCCGAGTTGCTCCAGCCGCCGGGCGCGCAGCCCGGTCATCTGCCCAGCCCCGTACGCGCGTCGTTGTTCCGCGACCCACTGCCCAAGGGGAGTTGCGCCCTCGCGGTGTCCGTAGGGCACGCGGGCGTTTCCGACCCGCTCGACGTATGTCTTCAGCTTCGCCCAGCCGCGGGCCCAGTCCTGGCGTTCGGTGTCGATCACGTTGAAGCTGACCCAGTCCGCGACCATCACCGGATCCCGGGGGGCCGCGAAACGGAGCAGCAACCGGGATTCTTCCTCGCCTTCCTCCGGCGGGGTGCCGATGTTCTCGGAGGGCTGGGCCATGTCCTTCTGCGGCTCCTGAGGAATGGCAAGCAACTCCACGGCCTCTTCATCGTGAGCTCGGAGACCTTCAAGAACTTTTACCAACGGCCGGTAGGAGCCGGAGGTGAACATGTCCTCCGGCTCTTCTCCGGGCTGGAGAAATACCGGCACGATGAGAGAAGCGATTTTCCCTTGTCCGGGCTTTTGACGGAGCGCCCGGCCGATGGCCTGGACGATGTCGTGCGGCGCTCCCTTGGGGTCCAGCAGGGCGACGCTGTCCACGCTTCTGATGTCGACGCCCTCGCCCAGGACACGACAGTTCGAGAGCACCGCCCGCAGCGTCGTGGACCCGAAGCTGCCCAGGACTTCCCGCCGACGCTCGGGGACGTGCTCGCCGCACAGCCAGTCCGCCCAGGTCTGCGCGGGGTACTTCTCGGGCTGGTCGGCGTGCAGCTTCGCCGCGACGCGCTCCAGGCCTTCCGCATAAGCCTGTGCCTCTATCGTCCGGTGGTGGAAGGTGATGCAGGTCGACAGGTCGTGCTGCGCCATCGTGTGCAGGAGCGCGGCCTGGAGCGCCCCGAGCCGCTGCCCGCGAACCTCCTCGGTGTGCCGCTCCTCGCCCATCAGCCGCTCCGGCGTGACGACCGGGTCCTGGAGCTCCAAGACGATGATCTGGTACCGCGCCAACAGGCCCCGGGACACGGCCGACGCGAGCGAGAGCTTGTACAGGACAGGCCCGAAGACCTTCTCGTCGTCCATGGAGGCCGCCATCTCACGCGGCAGCGGGTCACGCACCCCCTCCGCGACCTCCCGGTTCAGCCGCTCTTCCCAGATCCGCGGCGTGGCCGTCAGGTACAGCCGCCGGAACGCAGGGATCTTCGTCTGGTCGTGGATGTCCGCCCACGCCTTACCCATCGACCCCGAAGTCCTGTGCGCCTCATCAACCACCGCGAGGTCTACCGGGGCGAGCTGCTGGCCATAGACGCCCTCGAACGCCTCCGTGAGCACCCCCAGCGACGCGTAGGTGGCATAGATGGTCACCGGCCCGGAGCCGTGCCACAGCGCCAGCTGTACCGGGTTTGTGGTGGAGCGCACCTTCATGCTCCACAGCTCCGGGTCGTCCTGGAGCGAGCACACCGCAACCGCCGGCCCCTTGTGCCCGGCGTCGTGCCACGCCTTCACCGTCTGCGCCAGCAGGTCCAGCGTCGGCACCAGCACGAGAATGCGCCCCTTGGGCACAAGCCGCTTAGCGGAAGCCGCCGCAATAATCGTCTTTCCCGTGCCACACGCGGCGTGCACCTGCCCGCGAAGGCCGTTCCAGGGAATACCGCCCGGCGGGATATCGAAGCCCCGCACAATGGCGGCAACGGCTTCGACCTGATGGTCACGCAGTTTCACGGCCATGCCCGTGTTCTCCTTTTAGCGAAATGCGGCACGTAATCAGAAAGGGAATCGCAGCACGAGGTGCGCGGCGCTGGGGTGTGGTGTCTGATCCCAAATTCTACACAGCCATGACCCGTGATGCATCAATCGCACGCCAACTTCGCTCCCCAGGGTGATAGATGACTCATTCTCGCCCACGGTCGACCGGTTGTCCTGTATGCTAACCGAGCATTGGTGAAGGCGTTGGGACAGTTTTGACCACAGGAGAGGGGTTCGGGTGGAGCGCAGCGGAACCCGTCACTACGGTGAGGCCGGCACCACGTTAGGCCGACGATCCGTCACATCCGTTGTAGGGGTGTCGGCTGGGAATCCCAAGCCCTACACAGGCCCGCGCGTGATGCACCCCTCACTGCCAGCCCCGGCGACCGCGCTTGCGCGGGTGCCTTCAATTCGCGCTTGCGCGAATTGACTTCCTTCTTTCGAAATTCCGTTTACGGAATTCTATTCCCGCGTTTACGCGGGAATTCGAATTGCGCTTGCGCAATTCGCGCTCTATGCCCCGGCTTGCCGGGGCATAGCC